>CANFJC010000077.1 GCA_947447245.1 Comamonadaceae bacterium | reverse complement strand
CTGACTCTGTGACCTTGGCAACATTCAGAATTCGCTTGGTGATGTCCAGTTCAAACGCACCATACAAAACTCTAAAAGTATCTGGTTTAACCAAGCTAGGCGGTGTTGGTTGGAACTTCAACTCAATGGGTGTTGGGCTGCTCACTTTGGCAGGCAGCTTGGGTGCAAACAATTCAATCAAAGGGGCATCTTTGGGTGCAATTGCCTTTGCAGCAAAGGGCGGTTTCGCGTCATTGGAGGCTTTCATTTCTTCGGGTGTCACCAGAAAGGGGCCAGCAAAAGCAAACGTATGTAGCCCTAGGGCGATGAAGGCGTAAATTTGTTTCATGGTTGCGCCGTTATTCTGACTCTGCGGTTTTCTGCTGCAAAGGGCTTGTCGGGAAATAGCAGCTCTGAGAAACCTTTGCCTTCTGTGCTGAGCTTCAGTTGATCGACGCCTTTGGCACTGAGGTAGGCTAGCACTGCCTCGGCTCTGCTTTGACTCAATTGAAGGTTGTAAGCCTCAGACCCTTGAGCATCTGTGTGGCCCTCAAGCTTGAACTTCACATGCATCAAACGCTCGTTTTTCATCGCTTCTACCAAGCTGTCTAAGAGAGGGCGATTGTTGTCTTTGAGCTTGGACGAGTCCAAATCAAACTGAACCACCAGGTCAACGCTTTTGGGCTGAACCACAATGTTTCTTTGTCCAACACTTCGGGTGTTGCCTTGTGCCACAGCCGGTGCAAGTTTTTCAACCAACTCTGCTGCGGTGGCCTGCTTGATGGGTTGAGGGGCCTGAGCCCAAGCGGCAGAGTGCAGCAAAAGAATGGCAATCCAAATTTTCATTTCACTTCCTTGACGGCTACAAGTTTGGCGCCAAAGCTTTCAGACTTGCCATCTGTGCCTGAACTGGTTAAGAAATTGATCAATGCAGATCGACCCCCAATGTCGTTCAAGGCGTATGTGAAAGGTTCAGCTGCAGTAGGTTCTGACATGGTCAGGGTGTTGAGCTTGCGAGGGCTGTCAGACACCATGACCAATAGATTGTTGGTTCCAACAGGACCCGCTGCTTTCACCTCCCAATCGGGGCGCGGAATTCGAACTGTTTGCCCAGCCTTGACTTGATTGTTTTTGTCCAAGCCATTTGGATACAAGACGTAAAAACTTTTTGAATCGCTGCCGAGCAGGATGAGGTACAAGTAACCATCGTGGCTAGATTTGATGCTGAGGTCTAAGCTGTCTTTGCCAATTTTCAGGCTTGGCTTAGAGACTTGAACCTCTACAACTCTTTTGGGGTTTCCCTGCTGTTCGATGTCTCTGAGGGTTGCGAGAGAAGCCAATGCGGGCTCAGGCGCTGGTAACTTTGTGGGTGAAGTGACAGGTGAGGGTGCAGGAGCAGCCTGATTGGCGGCCTGCTGAATTGGATTGGATGAGGGGGGCACAGGAACAGGCGGTGCGGTCAAAGCTGTCACTGAAGGCGCTGTCGAGGGCGGTTTGATTGGCTCAACAGGGGAAGGCGAAGGCGTAGGCGCAGCGGCCGCAGTTGTCGGTGGGCGTTGAACAGGAATGAGGTTTCGATTGCCTGAGACAGTGACATGGTGCGGCGCGAAGGTTGGATTGCCTTTGAGCGCTAAGTTGATGGCGTTTTGAGCACATTGTTGGACCTCGCTCATTGAGACAGCGCCTGAGCTGTTGACATCCTTGGCTTTGCCCAGCAAACAATCTCGAATGGCGACAGTGGCCAAGCCACCCATGCCGGGTTGGTCCAAACTTTGTTCATCAGGTCGAGAGGATGTGATTTGAACGAAGTTTTCCTGAAGTCCGCCCAAGCGTGTGATCTCTGGAAGCAGGCCACGGGTTTTAAGGTTGGCCACAACGGAGCAACTGTTGGCAGCACCGCCCGATTTTGCAAAATATTTGGGTGTGAAAAGGGATTTTGAAATAGCGCGAGTTTGACCTTTGGGTGGTGCCACGCCTTCTGCATGACAAGCATCAATCATGGTGATGACCTTGTCTGCTGTTTTGACAAGACTTTGAGTCGCTTTGGCAAACTCTTGATGGGTGATGGTTTTGCCCTCATAAGTGAGCAGGCCCTCAACACAAGACTCATCAATGAGCTCTCGAGTGCCATGACCAGAAAAGTATATGAATGCACGAGAGCCATCTTTGGTGGTTTCGGCCAACTGGTTGAGCGCTTTCAGAATATTTTCTTTGGTAGCCTCAGCATTTTTGAGGTACTTGATCTGGGTGTCTGGAATGCCCATGGCGTTGGCTATCTTTGCGCTGCTGGCCATGTCAAAGCGAACACCATCGAGCAGCGATGCACCTGGAACGTCGTATTCTGAAATACCAATGATCAGAGCCGTTCGATTCGATGTGGGTTGCGCGAAAACAGTTTGTGAAACCAGGAGCGCGATAAGTGCAAGTAAGGATCTCATGGCGTGCTCAGGGCGTACGTTTAACAAACTTGATTGTGTTCACGACAACTTCACCATTGTTATTTCTTTGCAAAGAAATCACAGCGTCACGTCCGTTGGCTGCATCGTATATTTTCTCTGTGTTGAAGTGCGCAAAACCTTTGATGGTTGTAATCAGGGAGCCCACAAGACTCAGGGCAGCAAAGGGGCTTCTAGAAACAAATTCATTGGGTGGCGGCTCAATCAAAACCTTGCCACCTTTTGCCTCAACAACTGCAAGCCATTTTTGCAACCGTTCTGGGACGCTGTTGGGGCTTACTTTTTCGTAAAAACTGACTTCAGTGACATCATTTTTTTGAACCATGGCAGAAGCCAAGTCGCGGTCAAACTTGGCGACATCGATGAAGCTGAGCTTTCCGCCGATGGCCTGAGCATCCACGGGCGTTGTCAGCGGCACGTTGGATGCGCAAGAGGCAAGTGCCCAAGAAAAAACCACAATCACTGCTCTTAAAAACATAATGAACCGCTTTGCTTTGAATTTTGATTTGATGGCTAAAAATGAATACTATTTAAGTATTCTCATAAACTGAAATTACCACAACAATACAAGAATAGACTTTACTATTCAATTGTCATTTTCGGAATACTTTTAATCGTGCGATTTTCGAAGCTCATTCTCACTTGTTTTGCGATGCTTTTTTGCCTTCAGGTCCAGGCAAAACGCGTCGCGCTTGTCATTGGCAATGACAATTACATCTCTGTCAGCAAATTGCAAAAAGCTGGAAACGATGCAACGGCCATGGCGCGTGAATTAAAGAACGCAGGTTTTGCCGTTCAGCTTCACCAAAATTTGAACTACCGCGCAACTGTCAGAGCGGTTGAATCCTTCACCTATGGCATCCAAGGTGGCGATGAGGTCGTGGTTTTTTATGCAGGACATGGCGTCCAAATCAAGAACGGCAGTTATCTGCTCCCTACCGATATTGAAGTCAACAGTGAAAGCGAAGTCGAGAAAACAGCTTATGACTTGTTGACATTGACTGAGAAGCTGGCGGAAGCCAAGCCTGCTTTCAGTTTGGTCATTGTGGATGCTTGCAGAGACAACCCTTTGAAGTCAAAAGGCAGGTCAATTGGCAACGCAAGAGGCCTGAGCGCCATTGAGGCGCCGAAAGGGCAAATGATTGTGTATTCCGCAAGTCGGGGGCAACAAGCCCTCGACCGCTTGCTTGAAAAAGATCCGAACCCCAACAGCGTCTTCACCCGCGAACTCATCTCGCGCATGAAAACGCCAGGTGTGAAAATTGAAGATCTGATGCGGGATGTTCAAAACTCTGTGGAAGAGTTAGCCAAGTCTGTCAAACATGAGCAAAGGCCGGCCATCTACAACGAAACACGTGGGAATTTCTATTTCTATAACGATGGTGTCAACTTGCAAGCAAGTCCTGCTTACACTTCGCCAGTCACTGCAATGCCATCGCCTGCGCCAACGCCCATGTCTCCCGATGCTATAAGCGCCATCAAACAACAGCCCGTTCCTCAAGCTGCTGTGCTTGCGACCGATTGCCCACCCCCCAATGATGCCATCACGATCAGTTCAAAGATAGCCAAAGACAGCAACGTCAATTCTTCGAATACCATCGTGACCTCAAGTCATACTCGCGCAAAAAATCCCAACCATCAGACACCCATCCATTGCAATCGCAATCCTTAATTTCAATGGATGGTCTGACTCGTATTCATGAATTTCATCAGAAGGAATCCTTGTAGATGACGGCATCAAAAACAAAATCAGCTTCCACTCGCCACGCCAAACAACTCACTGTCGAGTTGATGTGGCAACTGCAACGAATAGGTGCTCCGAACATCAGCCCAGATGGTGCGCAGGTGGTGTGTGCTGTCGCACAACCCTCTGTCAAAGAAAATACCATTGAAAGCGTCATCTGGTTGTTGTCGACCCTCGGCGGTCAGCCCAGACAACTCACGCAATGTGGCGACAAAGACGGCCGCCCGCAGTTTTCGCCCCAAGGCGATTGGGTGGCCTTTGTGGCCAAGCGAACTCAAAACGGCAGGAAGGACGATGAGCCGCAGCTCTACCTGATTCCGCCCGATGGCGGTGAAGCCAAGCGCGCGGGTGAAGTGCCCACAGGTGTGGTCGATTTCAAATGGTTTCCAGATGGTCAACGCATTGCTTTCATCACATGGGCCTGGCCACAGTTGAAGGGCGTGTCTCAAGCCGACAAACTCAAGGAAACCAATGCACGCAAAGACAGTGCATTTGCCACAGAGGATGCGGTGTATCGCCATTGGGACCACAACTTGCCCATGGGCCGTGTGCCTCATTTGTGCATCATGGAATTGAAGAGTGGTCACGTGGTGGACTTGCTAGAAGGCACAGACTACGAACTTCCTCGCCGTGAGCCCAGTGCCAATGAGTTTGACATTTCGGCCGATGGCAAAAACATCAGCTTCGTGTTCGACCCTGAAAAAGGTCAGAATGCAGCGCCCCGCATGGCCTTGGCTGAAATTCAATTGAAGGGCAACAAAGTCATTGCCATTCGCAGCTTGGTCAAAGACGGCGCATGGGATGTTTCAGGGCCTGCCTACAGCCCAGCAGGCGATCAATTGGCTTTCTTGGCATCACACCAAGCGCTGAAGCATACACAGCCCAATCACTTGGCTTTGCTTGAACTTTCAAAACCAGCCACTGCCAAATCCAGCAAACAAGCAACGCCCTGGAAAACCATCAGCGCCAAGTGGGATCGTGAACCCCAAATGCCTCTGAAGTGGAGCGAGGACGGCAGTGCATTGATGTGCAAAGCAGAAGACCGCGGTCGTCAACACGTCTGGCGTTTTGACATGGCTAAATCGCAGCCTACCGTGGTTGCGGAAGGTGGCACCATTCATGCCTTTGATGAGGCGGCTGGGCAATTGGTCACCCTCATGGACAAGGCGGTTCATCCAGGTCGCATTCAAGTCACCCAAGTGGATGAGTCGGGTCGCAGTGTGTCGTCGGCTTCAAAACGCATTGAACATTTCAATGATGATTTGCTGAAGGACATTGTATTAGGTCGCACCGAAGAGCACTGGTTCAAAGGTGCCAAAGGAGACGATGTGCAAGTGTGGTTGCACTATCCACCTGGCTTTCATCAAACCAAAAAATACCCCTTGCTGCACACCATTCATGGCGGGCCGCACACTGGCCCTGGCGATGTCTGGCATTGGCGTTGGAACTACCATGTGTTTGCAGCCCAAGGCTATGTGGTGGCCAATGTCAACTACCACGGTTCATCTGGTTTTGGTTTGAAGTTTCTCGATTCAATCACGCACAAATGGGGTGACTTGGAATTGCAAGACATGGAAGCTTGCACCGATTGGTTGCGCAAGAAAACTTGGATTGACAAGGGGCGCGTGTTCGCAACCGGCGGAAGCTACGGTGGCTACATGGTCGCATGGATGAATGCGCATGTGAAGCCTGGTCGCTATCAAGCTTATGTCTGTCACGCGGGTTGCTTTGACTGGGTGGGCATGTTCTCTGACGATGCCTATGGTTGGCATGCCCAAGAGTTGGGTGGCTGGTATTGGAACGACATGAAGAAGGTGCACTCACAAAGCCCACATGCCTATGCGGCCACCATGCAAACACCCACACTGGTCATTCATGGCGCCAAAGACTATCGTGTGCCAGACGCTCAAGGATTGGCCTACTACAACACGCTCAAAGCCAAGGGTGTCGATGCGCGCTTGCTGTGGTATCCCGATGAAAATCATTGGATCTTGAAGCCCGCCAACAACGTGATTTGGTACCACGAGTTTTTTGACTGGATCAAGCGCTATGACCCAGCTTTCAAAAAGAAAAAATGATTCAGAAAATGGCGCAATGCTTGCGAAAAGCAAGCTAGCGCCACTTCTTTAATTGACCATTACCAATTTGCCCATGACCGCACGTGAACCCATGTGCGCATAGGCGGCTTTCAATTCGCTCATGGGCATGGTTCTGTCAATCACAGGTTTGACTTTCCCTTGCGCATACCACTGCGCCAACTCAGCCATCATGGCCGCGTTGGCTTGAGGTTCGCGGCGTGAAAAATCACCCCAGAAAACGCCCACAATGGAGGCGCCTTTGAGCAAAGCCAAATTGAAAGGAAGGGCAGGAATAGGGCCTGCCGCAAAGCCCACCACCAAGTAGCGACCACGCCAGGCGATGGATCTGAAAGCCGGCTCTGCAAAGTCACCACCGACAGGGTCATAAATCACATCAGGGCCTTTGCCACCAGTGATTGTTTTAAGGGCCTCACGCATGTTTTGCGTGGTGTAGTTGATGGTTTCATCGGCACCCAATGACTTGCACAGCGCGCATTTTTCGTCGGTCGATGCAGCCGCAATCACTTTAGCGCCTGCGGCTTTGGCAATTTGAATGGCAGCCGTGCCAACGCCACCCGCGGCGCCCAGCACCAGCACCGTTTCGCCAGCTTTCAAAGCCGCACGGTCAATCAGGGCATGGTGCGATGTGGCATAGATCATGATGAAGGCTGCAGCGTCTACGGCATTAAAGCCAGGGGGCAGGGGCATGCACAACTTGGCGGGTGCAAGGGTGTGTGTGCCAAAGCCACCGGTACCCGACAAACAGGCCACTGATTGCCCCACTTTCAGGTGCGTCACGCCTTCTCCAAGCGCTTCAATCACGCCCGCATATTCTGAGCCTGGCACAAAAGGCAGGTCAGGTTTCATTTGGTATTTATTTTGAACAATCAGCAGATCGGGGAAGTTCAAACTGGCCGCCTCAATGCGAATCAAGACTTGGCCCGCCTGGGGTACGGGCGTGGGTAATTCTTTCCAATTTAAAGCATCAACACCTACGGGGTTTTCACAGAGCCAAGCGTGCACAGAAATTCTCCTCAAAAATCATTCAATGGCTTGAATATAAAGGGCAAACAAGCCATCGGCTTGTCTCGGTAGCGACCTACAATTGAGGCCTAGGACTGACCCATGAAAATATTGATCTCCAACGACGATGGCTACCGTGCTGACGGCATTGTGGCGCTTTACCACGCCCTCAAGCAAGTGGCCGATGTGGAGGTGGTTGCACCCGAACACAACAACAGCGCCAAGTCCAACGCGCTCACCCTGCATTCCCCCCTTTATGTCAGGCAAGGTGAAAATGGTTTTAGGTACGTCAATGGCACTCCCGCCGATTGCGTACACATTGCCCTCACAGGTCTTTTGGGCTATCGCCCCGATTTGGTGGTGTCAGGCATCAACAATGGCGCCAACATGGGCGACGACACCCTTTACTCTGGCACCGTAGGTGCTGCCATGGAGGGCTATTTGTTTGGCATTCCAGCCTTGGCATTTTCTCAAACAGAAAAAGGCTGGGGGCATCTGGACATTGCTGCAGAATTTGCCAAAAACATGGTGGCGCAATTTGAACAAGCGCAACTCATTGGCAAAGCACCTTGGTTGCTCAATGTCAACATTCCCAACAAGACGGCTGATTTCAAGGCGGCCACCTTGTGCCGTTTGGGCCGCCGACATGCGGCAGAACCCGTCATCACACAACTGAGTCCTCGCGGTGAAACCATGTACTGGATTGGCAATGCTGGCGAGGCCATGGACGATGGCGAAGGCACCGATTTTCATGCCGCCAAAAAGGGTCATGTCACCATCACACCCTTGAAGGTCGATCTCACAGACCACGAAAATGCAGGCTTGTGGTCACACAACTTGTCCAAGCTCAAGGTTTGGGAGGGTTGATGGCACAGCGCCCCGGTTTTCCCATCAAGTTCAGCACCCAAGAGAAGGTGGCGCCGGCCAAAGCTCCTGCTAAAAAGACCGCTTCCACAAACCCGCAGGGTCTGGGCTTAGATTCCAGTGCGGTGCGACAACGCATGGTGCAAAAGTTGGCCGCACAAGGCTTAAAAGACCCCAGGGTCTTGCAAGCCATGGGTGCCGTCGAGCGCCACCGTTTTGTTGAAAGTGCCTTGGTCAATCAGGCTTATGAAGACACCAGTTTGCCCATTGGTTTGGGACAAACTATTTCTAAGCCCAATGTGGTGGCCCGAATGATCGAGTTGCTGTTGGAAGGTGCCGACGGCAAACTTGGTCGAGTTCTAGAAATAGGCACAGGCTGTGGTTACCAAGCGGCCGTCCTGAGTCACGTGGCCACCGAGGTCTACAGCATTGAACGGCTAAAAGGCTTGCACGAAAAAGCACGTTCCAATTTGCGACATTTTCGTTTGGCCAATGTTCATTTGCTGTTTGGTGACGGTATGCTGGGCTATCCCAAAGGCGCGCCCTATGCCGCCATCATTTCGGCAGCGGGGGGCGAGACATTGCCCCAAGCTTGGCTAGATCAATTGGCTGTTGGCGGGAGGCTGGTTGCGCCCACTGTCACGGCCACTGGCCAGCAAGCGCTCATGGTGGTGGACAAAACAGACCAAGGCTTCAAGCAAAGTGTTTTAGAGGCCGTTCATTTTGTCCCTCTAAAATCGGGTATCTCCTGAAGGATTCGGAATGAAATTGTTGAGTGGCCGTCAAAGCTTGATGGCAATCTGTGCGGTCCTTGTTGGCTTGCTGGTCGCATGCAGTTCGCGGCCGCTGGGTCCTATCCCTGTTGAAGACAGAGTGGCAGGCCAAAGCAGCGCACGCCCAGTGCAAAAACCACAGCCGCAAGCTGTCAGTTCAAGTCCAAGTGCAAGCGCACCTGTGGCCACCAGTTCGCCTGTTTCGTTGGGACCCGCCATGCCTGGCTCAGAAAATGTGGGCAAGCCCGGTTATTACAGCGTGCGTCCGGGTGACACGCTCACCAAAATTGCCTTAGACCATGGCCAAGCATGGCGCGACATTGCCAAATGGAATGGCCTAGACAACCCCAATGTGATTGAAGTCGAGCAAGTGTTGCGGGTGGCGCCGCCCGCCATGGATGCTGCGAACAAGCCAACCCGGCCTGTCATGGGTCAGAGCCAAGCCCCAGCAAGTACTTCAAGCACTTCGAGCACAAACGCTGCTTTGCCAGCAGCCAACACGCCCAATACAACGCCAAGCGCATCCACTCCCGCCAACGTCAGTGACGACGGCATGGCCTTCGCATGGCCTCATCCAGGCCCCGTTTTGGCAGTTTTTGACGAAGCCAAAAACAAAGGCCTCGATTTCTCAGGCAAGCCAGGCGACCCTGTGCTGGCAGCCGCCGATGGCAAAGTGGTCTATGCAGGCTCAGGTCTTAGGGGCTATGGCAACCTGGTCATTCTCAAGCACAACAACACCTACTTAACGGCTTACGCGCACAACCAAACGCTGTTGGTCAAAGAAGACCAAAGCGTGACCAAAGGCCAACGCATTGCCGAGATGGGTAGCTCAGACGCCGATCGCGTGAAGTTGCATTTTGAAATTCGCAAGCAAGGCAAACCGGTTGACCCTGCCAAATTGTTGCCAGCCCGTCCATGAGCAAACAGAACGACACCACACGAGAAGAACAGACGCAAGAAATTATCTTAGGACGTTCTGACTTACCCACAGGATGGTTGCACATTGATGCACTCGACATGGAGGCCCAAGGCATTGCCCGAAGGCCAGATGGCAAAGTTGTTTTTGTGGAAGGTGCTTTGCCATTTGAAATGGTCACTGTCAATGTCCACCGTAAAAAGAACAATTGGGAGGCCGGTGTTGTCACGGCGGTGCACCGCGAGTCCTCTCAAAGGGTAAGACCTGGCTGCCCGCACTTTGGCTTGCATGCTGGCGCTTGTGGTGGTTGCAAGATGCAGCACTTAGAAGCCAGCGCGCAAGTGGCAGTAAAGCAGCGCGTCTTGGAAGACAATTTGTGGCACTTGGGCAAAGTGAAACCCGAGAACTTGCTGCGGCCCATGGAAGGCCCAGCTTGGGGCTACCGTTACCGCGCCCGCATGTCAGTGCGTTATGTTCATAAAAAAGGTGAAGTGCTCATTGGCTTTCATGAACGCAAAAGCCGTTATGTGGCTGACATCAAAACCTGCCGCGTTTTGCCACCCAAAATCAGTGCACTTTTGCTGCCACTGCGCGAACTTATTTTTGACATGGACGCCCGCGAAACGGTGCCTCAAATTGAATTGGCTCAGGGTGACACCGTCACGGCTTTGGTCTTGCGTCATTTGGAACCCTTGAGCACTGCCGATGAAGCGCGCTTGCGTGCATTTGCCTCACTGCATGATGTGCAGTGGTGGTTGCAAATCAAAGGGCCTGACACCGTCAAGCTCATGGATGAAGGCGGCATCAAGCTTTCGTATGACTTGCCTGATTTTGGCGTGCACATGCCCTTCAAGCCCACCGATTTCACACAGGTCAATCCGCACATCAATCGGGTCTTGGTCACAAGGGCCTTGCGGCTCCTCAAGCCTGAAGCACACGAGCGAGTCATTGATTGGTTTTGTGGTCTGGGCAATTTCACATTGCCCATT
>CANFJC010000076.1 GCA_947447245.1 Comamonadaceae bacterium | reverse complement strand
TGGCGTGCCAAGCCGATAGCACGTCGGTAAGCTTTTTCAATTTGCCCTCGATTGAGCAAATTGTCTCGCAACAGCAAGCCCGCGCGTGCGACCCAAGTGTCGCCATGTGCGTGCTGTGCATCGTGAATCCAAGGCAAGTGCAAACCTGCCGCCTTGAAGGCGCTGTAAGCCTCTGGAAAATTTTGCTGCCGTACATTGCGCACCGCTTGCATGCGCCACCACAGTTGCGTTGCAGCCTCTTGAACCTGTTGCACCAATGCACCTTTGGCACATACCGCGTAATCCAATCGCGGTGATTTTAAGGCGCCGTATTTGGGATCGTGCAAGTCGTCCAAGATGTTGATGCCGCCACAAAAAGCCAAATGACCGTCAATCACACACAGCTTGCGGTGCAGCCTGCGCCAGCGACTGGGAATGAGAAGGCCCAGGGCGCCCAAGGGTGAATAAACCCGCCACTCAACACCTGCCTGATCAAATCGCACTCGCCAGTCTTCGCTGAGTTTAGGTGTGCCCACACCATCAACCACCACCCACACCCGAACACCTCGGCGGCCCGCCCGTTCTATCGCTGCGGCCACTTGGGCACCAGCACCATGAAAATCAAAAATGTAGGTTTCAAGTTGGACGTGCGATCGAGCCGCTTCCAACGCACGAATCAATTCTGGAAAAAACTCTGCACCGCCCTTCAGCAGCTTTATCTGATGACCGTCGCGCAGAATGGGGTGACTTTTCATAAATCAAACTGCGCCACCAAAGGCAGATGATCAGACATGCGTCGCCAGATTTTGCCGTGCGGCACCATTTGACTGATCGGCGTTAAGCCTTTGGCATAGACATGGTCCAGTTGAGCGATAGGCAATCTTGAGGGGTATGTGGCATGTTGAGCGCCTTCATATTCTCTCAAGTGATGGTCACGCATCATGTTGGTAATGCGGGTTCCCCAGTCATTGAAGTCGCCTGCCACCAGCAAGGGGGCGTCGCTTGGAACCTCTCGCTGGATGTAGTGTTGCAACTGCTCAATTTGGCGGACTCTGCTGGCTGGAATCAGGCCTAAATGCACCACAATCACATGCACATTGAGAGGCAAGGGAAATTCAAATTGAGGCGTATGTTCAGACTTGGGCCGTAGCTCTCCCACCTGAATTTCGACATGCAACAGACCGCGTTGTTCAAAGCGATGGTCTGAAATGTCGAAATGACGATGCGACACCACAGGCCAGCGCGACAGCAAAGCATTGCCATGTTCACCGTGCCGCGTGAAAGCATTGGTTTTGTAAATAGACTCATAGCCAGGTGGCGCTAGAAACTCCGCTTGCGGCAACTCGGGCCAATGCCTGAAGTATTTTTCTTCACGGCGATGCACTTTTCTCACCTCTTGCAAACACACAATGTCGGCGTCCAATTGCTCGATGGCCAGACCCAAATTGTGAATTTCCAATCGGCGGGCAGGGCCAAATCCCTGAACACCTTTGTGGATGTTGTAAGTGGCTACTTTTAAAAATGCAGGCTTTTCGGTTTTCATCTCAAGCCTTCAAGCCAACTGGGCAACATCAAGATGGCCTCGGCATTGGACGGTGAAAAGCAAGCATCAGCAGCCTCTTTCCAGGGCAGCCATTGGTAGGCTGTGTGTTCTGAGGGACTGAGTTGAATCGGCAGTGGCCTTGGTAATTGCAAGCCAAAAACGCGCTCTTTGTTGTGGCTCACATGCGGCGCATAACGATGTCGCCACGCAGGGTAGATTTCGTAAATATTTTCAAGCGCCCAATCGGTCAATTCATGTTCAGAATGCGTGGCAAGCAAGCCGGTTTCTTCCATGACCTCGCGGCAAGCGGTCTGATGCCAGGTCTCTTGTTCAAAATCTTTGCTGCCCGTGACGGACTGCCAAGTGCCCGCATCGGCTCTGCGAATGAGCAGGACTTCGGCTTCGATTGTGTAAATCACAACCAAAACCGATTCTGGAATTTTGTAAGCAGGACTGCGCATCACTCGTTCATTCTGCATGAACTTTGCCCCTCTCTTGGAATTGTTCGGCAATTGTCCCAGAAGCACCTATGATCAAGCCATGCAAAGTATTGACCCTCTACACCTTCAAGACGCTTCATTGAAAGCGCTACCGGCTTCCATCGCATGGCAAGAAAATGGCCATCCCTGTGAGGACGAATGGCGCAGCGAGCGAGGTGCGGCCGCCCCCAAACGGGTTGTTTTGGCAGACGACACCCTCAATGCTGACAGCGCCTACCGATTGGCGTGTGCCGGCACCGGCATGCTTTGGCGCGGTGATTTTCAAAATGCAAGGCTGCTGTTGCAAGCCTTGGCCAGGCGCTGCGATGCGCCCAAAAAAATCCGCCGAGCCTCCAAAACACATCCTGAGGTCAGTCACACCGCAGAAGAAATTTTTCACCTGCACCGCCAGGCACAATCACAGCGCGCACGAACATTGAGCATGATCTTGATTCAAGTCAATCCAGACCGGCAGATCAGCCTTCGGCGAGCGCCCGATTGGCGTGGCGCCATGAAAGAAGCTTGGGGACCCGCAGGCACAAGGGGCTGTGTAGCTTCTCTGCGCGAATTGCTTGGTTTGGTGGGTGCGCATGAGTGGCACCAAAAGGGCATGGAAATTTCTGCGCTAGGAAGTGCTCCCAATAATCGCATTCACCCTAGTTATGGCGTGTTCTCACCAGTGCGGGGTGAATACATTCAACTGGTGCTTGATGCGCCCTTGCCAAGTTCAGACCTGGCTTTTGACATCGGTGTGGGCACAGGTGTGTTGGCTGCCGTGTTGGCCAAGCGGGGCGTCAAACGTGTTGTTGGCACCGACCTTGATCCACGCGCCATGGCTTGTGCCACAGAAAATATTCAACGTCTAGGCCTCAGCAGCAAAGTCGAGTTAATTCAGGCCGATCTCTTTCCAGCAGGCAAGGCACCGCTGATTGTGTGCAATCCACCTTGGCTGCCCGCACGCGCCAGCGCCCCCATTGAGCGAGCCATCTACGATGAGAACAGTGGCATGCTCAAAGGCTTCTTGGCCGGCTTGGCTGCACACCTATCGCCCAAAGGTGAAGGCTGGTTGATCTTGTCAGACTTGGCAGAACACTTGGGCCTGCGCACGCGCGCAGAACTGGAAGAATGGATTGCAGCTGGTGGCTTGAAAGTTATCAGCAAAACCGACATCAAAGCAGAGCACAAAAAAGTTCAAGACGAGACAGACCCCTTGCATGCGGCACGGGCAGCAGAGTTAACTTCTTTGTGGCGCTTAAGCGCAGCCTGACATGAAAAAAGCCGCTGAAGCGGCTTTTTGTGGGCTTAGGCCTTCACAGCATCAGGGTTGCGAACTCGAATGTGCAATTCGCGCAATTGCTTCTCGTCCACAGGACTTGGCGCTTGTGTCAGCAAGCACTGAGCGCGTTGTGTTTTGGGGAAGGCAATCACATCTCGAATGGATTCTGCACCGGTCATCAGTGTGATGATGCGGTCTAAGCCGAAGGCCAAACCACCGTGCGGCGGCGCGCCATATTGCAGGGCATCGAGCAAGAAACCAAATTTGAGTTGCGCTTCTTCGGGCGTGATTTTCAAAGCGTCAAATACTTTTTGCTGCACATCTGCGCGGTGAATACGCACGGAACCACCGCCAATTTCCCAGCCGTTCAAGACCATGTCATAGCCTTTGGCAATGCACTTCTCGGGGGCTGTGACCATCCAATCTTCGTGGCCGTCTTTGGGCGCGGTAAAAGGATGGTGCACGGCGGTGTAGCGCTGTGATTCTTCGTCGAACTCGAACATGGGGAAGTCGACCACCCACATCGGTGCCCAACGGTTTTCGAACAAACCCGATTTTTTGGCAAATTCACTGTGGCCAATTTTGAGGCGCAAGGCGCCAATGCCATCGTTGACCACTTTGGCTTTGTCGGCACCGAAGAACAAAATGTCACCGTCTTGTGCGTTGGTGCGTTTCAGAATTTCGGCAATGGCGGCATCGTGCAAGTTTTTCACGATGGGGCTTTGCAAACCGTCGCGGCCTTTGGCCACTTCATTCACTTTGATCCAAGCCAAGCCTTTGGCGCCATAAATTTTGACGAATTCGGTGTAGCCGTCGATTTCACCACGGCTGATTTCGGAGCCTCCCGGCACGCGCAAGGCCACCACGCGGCCACCTGGGGTGGTGGCGGGTGTGCTGAAGACTTTGAAGTCCACATCGCCCATGATATCGGTCAGTTCAGTGAACTCCAACTTCACACGCAAATCGGGCTTGTCGGAGCCGAAGCGGTGCATGGCTTCTGAGTAGGCCATGACAGGAAAATCTCCCAAATCAATGCTCAAGACTTTGGAGAAAATCTGCTTGATCATTTCCTGGAACATGTCCCGAATTTCTTGCTCACCCAAGAAGGACGTTTCGATATCAATCTGGGTAAATTCAGGCTGACGGTCGGCGCGCAAGTCTTCGTCGCGGAAGCACTTGGTGATTTGGTAGTAGCGGTCGTAGCCGGCCACCATGAGCAATTGCTTGAACAACTGGGGCGATTGGGGCAGCGCAAAGAAATGGCCGTCGTGCACACGGCTTGGCACCAAATAATCGCGCGCACCTTCTGGCGTGCTCTTGGTCAGCATGGGCGTTTCAATGTCAATGAAACCATGCTCATCCAAAAACTTGCGTGTTTCCATGGCCACTTTGTAGCGCAGCATGAGGTTGTTTTGCATGTAAGGACGGCGCAAATCCAACACGCGGTGTGTCAGGCGTGTGGTTTCTGACAGGTTGTCATCGTCGAGCAAGAACGGTGGTGTAACGGATGGGTTGAGCACCGTGAGTTCGTGGCACAAGATTTCAATCTTGCCGCTTTTGAGGCCGTCGTTGGTGGTGCCATCAGGACGGGCACGGACCAAGCCTTTGATCTGAATGCAAAACTCATTGCGCAAACCTTCAGCGGTTTTGAACATGTCAGCGCGGTCGGGGTCGCACACCACTTGCACATAACCTTCGCGATCACGAACGTCAACGAAGATCACGCCGCCATGGTCACGACGGCGATTGACCCAGCCGCACAAGCTGACGGTTTGGCCCATCAGGGCTTCGGTCACTAGACCGCAGTAGTGTGAACGCATTGACATGGGAAAATTTCTTTCAATTGAAAATATTCAGTTGGCTTTCGGCCAATTCAAACTGATGGGGCAGGTTCTGTTTTGACAGGCAAGGCGTCGGGTCCGCCGGGCACCACGACGCCCATTGAGATGATGTACTTGAGGGCGTCGTCGACCGTCATGTCCAACTCCACCACATTGGCTTTGGGCATGATGAGAAAGAAACCAGAGGTGGGGTTGGGCGTGGTCGGCACATACACACTGACGCATTCGCTCGGTAAATGGCGAGCCACTTGGCCGCCTGGCGCGCCGGTTAAAAATGCAATCGTCCACGAGCCCTGATGCGGGTACTGAACCAACAGGGCTTTGGAAAAAGCATTGCCACTGCCGGAAAACAAAGTGTCGGCCACTTGCTTCACGCTGGAATAGATGCTGTTGACCACGGGGATGCGGGTAATGACTTTGGACCATTGGCGAAGCCACCATTGGCCAAAAATGTTGGTCACAAACAGGCCCGTGACGTAGATGACCACAGCCACCAAGATCACACCCAATCCAGGCATGTGCCGCAATGACTCCGCCAAGCTGTGCATGCCAGGAACGACGGCATCAAGGGCCCCTAAAACAGCCAAGAAAATACCGTCCATGGTGCCGACCAACCAGGTCAGCAACCACACGGTCACGCCCATGGGCAACCAAACCAGCAGGCCGGTCAGCAAGTAATGGCGAATTTTAAAATTCATTCGGGCAACCTCAGTGGCATGCGCATGAAGCGGCACAAGCAGCAGGCGCTGATGAGGCACTTGATTCGCCCGCTGGCTTGGCACTGCCAGCATCTGAAGGCTTGGCAGCAGCGCCAGCGTCAGCAGGACTTGCACTGACAGCGTCCGCAGTAGCAGGCGCTGAAGTACCGGACGATCCACCTTTGAAATCAGTGGCATACCAACCTGAGCCCTTGAGCTGGAAACCAGCGGCTGTCAGTTGTTTATTGAAAGAAGGCGAACCACAGGAAGGGCATTTAGTCAGGGGGTCATCTGACATTTTTTGCAAAACATCCTTGGCATGGCCGCAGGAATCACACTTGTAGGCGTAGATGGGCATGTTGAAGGTTCTCGCTTGGCAATCACAAAACCTTCAATTATAGGTGGGTCCCTTGCAAAACATGGTGGGCGCCGTGCTTGTTTTTCAATGCTTGAGGGGCTAAGGAGCCGATGAGCATGCCCGCCAAACCGGCCAAAACACCCGCCAACTGGGCTGGGAATTCTTCACCCGCGGAGCTCATGAGGCATAAAAACCATGTCAACAATCCCAAAGCGATTGAAAAAATAGCACCTTGGGTGGTGGCTTTTGACCAATAAAGTCCAAAAAGCAATGGGACGAAAGCGCCGACCAAGGTGACTTGGTAAGCACCAGAAACCATTTCATAGATGGAGCTGCCTTGCATTTGAATGGCATACAACAAGACCAAGGCGCTGAACACCAAAACGGTCACTCGCATGGCCAACAAGGACTGCTTGTCACCCTGATGCGGAAAGAACTGTCGCCAAATGTTTTCAGTGAATGTCACACTGGGTGCCAGCAAAGTGGCAGACGCACACGACTTGATGGCCGATAACAAAGCACCAAAAAACAGCACCTGCATGACAAATGGCATTTGGGTCATGACCAAAGTGGGCAAGACCTTTTGAGGGTCTTCTTGAATGAGTTGGGCGGCCTGCTCAGGCATGATGATCAGAGCACTGACCACCAAAAACATGGGCACAAAAGCAAACAAGATGTAGCAAATGCCGCCAATGATGGGGCCTTTGGTAGCGGCATTCAAACTGTTGGCGGACATGACCCGCTGAAAAACATCTTGTTGGGGAATAGACCCAAACATCATGGTGATGGCAGCGGCCACGAAAAACAAAATGTCTTTCATGTTGGGTTCGGGTAAAAACTTGAACAGGTCTTGGCTGACCGCCAAGGCCAAGACTTTGTCTGCACCACCCGCTTGATTGCCCGCAAACACCGCCAGCGCTGCCAAGCCGACCACCAAAATAATCATTTGCATGAAGTCCGTGATGGCCACGGACCACATGCCACCAAACAAGGTGTAGGCCAGCACCGACACCACACCAATGGTCATTCCCAATGGCATGCTGATGACGCCATCGGACAGCAAATTGAACACCAAGCCCAATGCTGTGACTTGGGCTGAAACCCAGCCCAAATAGCTCACCATGATGATGATGGAGCAAATGACCTCAACAGAGCGGCCATAACGCTCACGGTAATAGTCGCTGATGGTGAGCAAATTCATCCGGTACAGCTTGCCCGCAAAAAACAAACCCACCAAGATCAAACAGCTTCCCGCACCAAACGGATCTTCCACCACGCCGTTCAAACCACTGTTCACAAATTTGGCAGGAATGCCCAAGACGGTTTCAGACCCAAACCATGTGGCAAAGGTGGTGGTCACAATCATGGCCAGCGGCAAATGCCTGCCTGCAATGGCAAAGTCTGCTGAGCTTTTAACGCGTTTCGCAGCAAGCAATCCAATGGCAATGGTGACGAGTAAATAGGCGATGACCAATGTCAATAACACAATAAGACTCCTTAGATTTGCTGAAATCTTTCAAATGCTTGCAGCACGATGAGGCTTGATACAAACCCGATGACCACATAGACAATGGCCTGCAACAACCTGTTGGTTCGCTGTTGCTCTGCCAACAAGGCATTGAGTTGGTTTCGATCTTGCGAACTGTTGGATGAGTGCTTTAAAAAGTCATGCATCAAACGGGGCAACTGAGGCAGGATTTTGGCGTATTGAGGCGCTTGCTCACGCAACTGCTGAAAAAATCTTTTGGGGCCAACTTGGTCAATCATCCACTGCTCTAAAAATGGCTTGGCGGTGTTCCACAAATCGAGCTCAGGGTCTAACTGGCGACCCAGTCCCTCAATGTTGAGCAAGGTTTTTTGCAGCAACACCAACTGCGGTTGAACTTCCACATTGAAGCGGCGTGATGTTTGGAACAATCGCAAGAGCACCATGCCCAAAGATATTTCCTTCAACGGCCGGTCAAAGTAAGGCTCACACACCGAACGGATGGCCGACTCCAATTCATCCACACGGGTATGGATGGGTACCCAACCTGACTCAATGTGCAACTCGGCCACGCGCTTGTAGTCGCGCCTGAAAAAAGCACTGAAGTTTTGCGCCAAATACTCTTTGTCGTATTCAGTAAGCGTGCCCACAATGCCGAAATCAAGGGAAATGTAACGCCCCAAAGTTTCTGGCTCAATGCTGACCTGAATGTTGCCAGGGTGCATGTCAGCATGGAAAAAACCATCGCGAAATACTTGCGTGAAAAAAAGCGTCACACCATCTTTGGCCAACTGCGGAATGTCCACGCCCGCAGCGCGCAATGCATCCACTTGACTGATGGGCAAGCCCTTCATGCGCTCCATGACGATGACTTCGGGGTGACAGTAATCCCAATACATCTCTGGAATCAAAACCAAATTCAAACTCTGCATGTTTCGACGAAGCTGCGCAGCGTTGGCGGCCTCCCGGACCAAATCCAACTCATCGTGCAAATGTTTGTCAAATTCAGCCACCACCTCACGGGGTTTGAGGCGCTTGCCATCTGCACTGATTTTTTCAAGCCAGCCGGCCATCATGCGCATCAGGTTCAAATCTTTTTCAATGGCCTGCAGCATGTTGGGGCGCAGCACTTTGACTGCCACCTCTTGGACCACACCGTCTTTGTTCTTCCACAAAGCAAAATGGACTTGCGCAATGGAAGCGCTGGCCACAGGCACGTGGTCAAAGGACTCAAAGATTTCTGACACGGGCCGGCCAAAAGCGCGCTCGATGGTGGCCACCGCAATGTCTGAACTGAAGGGTGGCACTCTGTCTTGGAGCTTGGCCAACTCAACGGCAATGTCGTCAGGCAATAAATCTCTGCGCGTCGACATGACTTGTCCAAACTTCACAAAAATAGGCCCGAGTTCTTCTAGCGACAAACGCAAACGTTCGCCGCGCGAGAGTTTGTAAACACGACCTAAAGTGAGGGTCTGCGACAAAATTTTCAACAGAGGCTGCTTGAAGTTAGACAGCATCAACTCATGCAGGCCAAAGCGCCAAACCGTCCACACAATGAAAATGCCCCGAAACATTCGGTTCATAGAACAGTCCTGTGGAAATCAGTGCCAGGTGCAGGTTTGCGAATAAATTGCTGCATGGCCTGCAAAGCTTGCCGACCCATTGAGACCAAGGTATTGGCCGCGGCATCGCCCAGCAATTTAGACAAGTCCTCTTCAACATCCCATCGCACATGGTCAATGAGCCAATTGACTTCAGCGGCCAACTGAACATCACCTTCAATGTGAACGCCCGGCTTTTCACCTTTCATGACGGCCGAGGCCATGGCCAAAGGCGATGCATCCGTTAAGCTTAATTTGAGGTCAAACTTGGGTTGATTGACTCGCTCCAACAAACCTGCGGGTGTGGGGGCGAGCTGAATGACTTTGTCTTGCCATTGCAATTGAATGCACCGCCCCTTTTGACGCTTGAGCCTGCTTTGCGCTTCAGGTTCAGAACCAATGACGTGGTTCAAAAACAAAACCAATCGATTGATGGACTCGTCCATCACCCAAACAGGGGGCTGAGCGTGTGTGACGAATTGCTCAAGCGCATCGCCGACAAAAGAAAAAGGGGACTGTGTTGCCATAGTCCCCAATTATTCCCGAAAGAGGGGTCAGTGCCAGCCCTTCTCTCAGAATGTCTTTAAATTATTGCAGGGCTTGGACGCCAGCAACCAACCAACCGCTGTTGCCATTTCTGGGTTTGGTCATGTTCCAAACTTCGCGGAAAGGGCTAGGCGCAGCATCAGCCTCCTCACGGATGACACCGTTGAATTCAACGCTGGCCATGTAAACCTCGGGCAACTCTTCAATGCCCAACAACTGAGCATCCAACTTAACCACTTCGGTTTTGTTGGGTTGGCCAGGGAAATTGGCTTCCCGCTCTGCCAGTTGGCTTTTGATTTCAGACAACATGCCATCGGTCATCATGGCCTTGAGTGAGCCCATGTCGGCACGGTCCCAGGCATCTTGCAAAGTGATGAAGTTGCGCTTGGCAGCGTCGATGAAGCTCACACTGTCAAAGCCTTCGGGGACACCCCAACTTTGTGAGCCCTGAAGCGCTGCAGGCTGTGACCCACCAATGGCAGAACCAATCATGGAGCCACCCGCATTGGCAGGGCTGTGGGCATTGGCATCAGGCGCTGGATCAAAGCGTGTGTCTTGTGCTTCCCAAGGCCGCGCTGAAGCGTCGTTGCCGACTTTTTCAGGGTTGTATTGGCGCAGTGTTGCAGGCGATTGGGCTGTTTGGCCAGCACCTTGATAGGCCAAGTCACCCTGCTGTTGGGCAGCACCGCCTTTGCGCGAGCGCAAGAAATAGCCAATGACGCCAACCGCCACCATGGCCAGCAAAGCAAACATGAGCATGTTGCCAAAGGCTTCACCCATTCCAAGGCTGTGCGCCAACCAAGCCAATCCCAAACCAGCGGCCAAGCCACCCAGCATGGCGCCCCATGGGCGTTTAGCAGGGGCAGCGGGTGCAGCAGCAGGGGCAGTTGGTTTAGCAGGCGCGGCCGCTTGACTTGGGACCGCGGGCGCCGCAGGCGCTGCAGGTTTAACCGCTTCACGTTGCGTGACATTGTTGGACTGTTGGCCAGACGATTTGCCGCCGCCCAACCGACGAGCTGCTTCAGCGTTCAAGGCGCTGAAAGCC
>CANFJC010000075.1 GCA_947447245.1 Comamonadaceae bacterium | reverse complement strand
CATGAAAAGGCGTTCAGATGGACATCCATCAATCCAGCAACCCACTCACGCTGTCAGAAGCGCCAGTTGTTCACTACCTGCAGCAAACGTGGGAATTGGCGGCACTTCTCAGAGCCTCTGACATCCATTTCGAACCTTTCGAAAATTCCTTCCGCGTTCGCTTGCGCATCGATGGAGTGCTGCAAGAAATTCCACCACCGCCCTTTGAGTTCAAAGAACAAATTGTCTCTCGCATCAAGGTTTTGGCACGTTTAGACATTGCAGAGAAACGCTTGCCACAAGACGGCCGCATGAACCTGGGCCTGAAAAATACCAAGCGCCTCAATTTGCGGGTGAGCACATTGCCAACACTGTTCGGCGAAAAGATCGTGGTGCGCATTTTGTCAACCGACTTGGCCAATCTGAATTTGGATCATTTGGGTTATGGCTTGGCCGACAAACAAAAACTGCTTGAAGCCATTCAAAAGCCTCATGGCATGATTTTGGTCACAGGGCCGACAGGTTCAGGCAAGTCTCAATCTTTGTATGCTTGTTTGAATTTGCTGAACCGGGTTGAAGTGAACATTGCCAGCGTAGAAGACCCCTCTGAAATTCAATTGCCAGGCATCAATCAAGTCAATGTGAAAGAAAGAATTGGCCTTAATTTCGCCACATCACTTCGCGCATTTTTACGCCAAGACCCCGACATTCTCATGGTGGGAGAAATCAGAGACCATGAAACGGCAGACATTGTGATGAAAGCCTCGCAAACAGGCCATTTGGTGCTGTCCACTTTGCATACGCAAGACGCACCCAGCGCTTTGGTTCGCCTTCGCAACATGGGCGTTGCCACCTACAACTTGGCCTCCAGCATCAGCCTCATCACTGCGCAGCGCTTGGTTCGCCGCTTGTGCATGCATTGCCGAACGCCCATCAGTGTGTCCCCTCAATGGCTCCAAGAATTGGGCTTACAGTCTTTCAAGGGTCAAGCCGCAGCACAGCACCATTTTTATTCAGCACAAGGCTGCTCTCAATGTCACAAGGGCTACTGGGGACGAATTGGTTTGTTCCAAGTCATGCCCATCACTGCGGCATTGCAGCGCTTGATTTTGCAAAATGCCAGTGGCCCTGAACTGACAGCGCAAGCCGAAAAAGAAGGCGTCAGCACACTGCGGCATGCGGGGCTTGTACAAGCATCGATGGGCATCACCTCTTTGTCCGAAGTACTGGCTCACACCGATGTCGCTTGATGCTGCCCTCTCTCGAGCAATGGCCAGGCGGCAAACTGCCCCTGTTCGAAAGCTCAAAAGCAAGGCCGTGCCAGCCAAAACCTTGAGTGTTTTCACGCGGCAGTGGTCGGCGCTCATGAGCGCCGGCATTCCACTGTCTCAGGCATTTGAATTGCTCAGTCAAAGCATCGTCGGCAATCGCGCCACTCAGAAAGCCTTCGGCAACACATTGCAAGCACTTCGCACCGAAGTCAATGCAGGCCACTCGCTGCACACTGCTTTTCAAAAACATCCGCAAGTTTTCAATCAACATTACTGCAGTTTGTTGCATGCAGGCGAATCAGCTGGCATTTTGGACATAATTTTGAACCGTTTGGCAGACACCCTTGAAGCCCATGCCGCCTTGAAAGCCAAACTCAAAAATGCACTCATTTATCCAGCAAGCATTTTGGTCATCGCTGTCATGGTCTTGGTGGTGATCTTGCTGTGGGTGGTGCCTGTCTTTGAAGATGTCTTCAAAAGCATGGGCGCGTCATTGCCCTGGGCGACGCAACAATTGATCCACATGAGTTTTTGGGTGGGGGAATGGGCTGGCACTCTTTTGGGGGCGCTGTTGGCACTCGTGGCCTTGCTACATGGCGCACACAAACGGTCCTTGAAGTTCCAAATGATGTTCGAACAAATGATCTTTCACTTTCCGGTTGTAGGGCCGCTTTTGCAAACTGCCACGGTCGTCAAATGGGCGCAGACTTTATCGGCTTTGCTTCAGGCAGGCATTCCTTTGGCCGAAGCACTGGCGCCCACTTCAGCTGCAAGTGGCTCGCCCAATTTGGCACAAGCCACGCTTGCCATGACACAAGACATTCAAGAGGGACACAGTTTGAGCAAGTCCATGTCAAAATTCAATTTGTTCTCGGCCATGACCATTCAGATGTGCGCCATTGGCGAAGAAACGGGATCTCTAGATGCCATGCTTGAACGTGCCGCCAAACTGATGGAGTCCGATGTGAATCAACAAATTGGCAATCTGTCCACACTCCTCGAGCCTGTCATCATGGTGGTACTTGGCACGCTCATTGGCGGCATTTTGTTGGCTTTGTATTTGCCCATCTTCAACATAGGACAAGTCTTTTGATCAACCCAACTGCATGGCCTCAATTGTGGCTGCCACCTGGCACCATGGGTTGGGTGTTGCCGCATATTGCAGACGTCAGTTTGTTGCAAATCATTGGGATGCTTGCCATCGGCTTGGTCATCGGTAGTTTTGTCAACGTGCTCATTCACCGCTTGCCGCAAATGATTTTGAGGGCTGACGAAACTGCGCCTGCTGTTTTCAATTTAGGGACGCCGCGATCACACTGCCCGCATTGCCTGCACACCCTAAGCTGGTACGAACTCATTCCCGTTTTGTCTTTTTGTTCAAGCTGGGGTCGCTGCAGACATTGCAATCAGGCCATTGCCTTTCGCTATCCTCTGGTCGAGATCCTCACCGCTGCGTTGTTTGGCCTGTCTGTCTTGAAGTTTGGTTTTGGCTATTCAGCCTTGCTAGCGGGTTTCCTCTGCGCTGTTCTGTTGGCATTGGCTTGGATTGATGCCGAAACATTCCTGCTTCCAGATGTTCTCACCCAAGCCTTACTGTGGGTGGGGCTGATTGGCAGCGCCATGTCGCTCACTCCCACCCCCCTCATGCATTCACTCTCAGGTGCCGTGCTGGGGTATGCGCTTCTTTGGCTGGTCAGTTGGGGCTTTGAAAGAGTGGCCGGCAAAGAGGGCATGGGGCAAGGCGATCTCAAACTCTTGGCTGGACTAGGCGCTTGGGTGGGGGTTTGGAGCCTTTTGCCTTTGCTCTTGTTGGCCTCTGTTTCTGGGCTGATTTTTGGGGTCATCCAAAAAATGAGGGGGCAACTGGGTCACAATGGGCACTTCGCATTTGGACCTTTTTTAGCCTTTTCTGGATTCGCATGTTTCTTTTTAGGCATTTCCATGGGAGCTTGACCCGTTGAGCCGCAAGCCACTTCGACTGGGGCTGACGGGCGGCATTGGCAGCGGCAAGAGCACCGTCGCTAGCATCTTGGCCAGTGCGGGCGCCGCCGTCATGGACGCCGATGCCATTTCCAGATCGCTGACCCTGCCTGGGGGAAGGGCCATTCCGGCCATCTTGGCTGAGTTTGGCGAACAATTGATAGCCCCCGATGGCGCCATGGACCGAGACGCCATGCGAGCACTGGTCTTTTCCAACCCCCAAAGCAAGCGACAGCTTGAGGCCATCATTCACCCTTTGGTGGGGCAAGTCCTGCAAGAAGAAAGCCATGCCGCGCTTGCTGCAGGCCATGCCTGCTTGGTCTATGACGTGCCCTTGTTGGTCGAGTCTGGCGAACGCTGGCGGCGCCAAGTCGACTGGGTCTGCGTGGTCGACTGTGAAGTGGAAACTCAAATTCAGAGGGTGATGCACAGAAACCAGCTAAGCCGAGCAGAAATCGAGCGGATCATTTCTCAGCAAGCCAGTCGGCAGCAGCGCTTGGACTGTGCCGATGCAGTCATTTTCAATGAAGGCATCGATTTAGCCCAATTGAAGCAGTTGGTGCATGAAATGATGGCCCGCTTCGGGCTATGATCTTGGCACAGAAAGACGCAGCGTGATACTTTACGAATACCCCCTCAACGAACGAACTCGGACCTATTTGCGTCTGCAACATTTGTTTGCGCGTTTCAACCAGTTGAGCCAGCGTTCAGAAGCTCTTGACCACCATTACGCGCTCACCACGATTTTTGAAATCATGGAAGTGGCCTCTCGCTCAGAATTGAAATCAGAAATTCTCAAAGACATTGAGCGCCACAAGCAGCTACTCAATAGCTACCGCGGCAATCCCTCCATTTCTGAGCAAGCACTAGACCTGATCGTTGAACAACTCGACCAACGCTTCGAAGCGCTGAACAGCATGGTTGGCAAAATGGGCAGTGCTTTGAGCGAAAGCGAATTCCTCAACAGCATTCGAAGCCGCACAGCCATTCCTGGCGGCACTTGCGAATTTGACTTGCCTGCTTACCACGCATGGCAACACCATGCGCCCGCCGACAGGCAAGCCAATTTGTACGAATGGTCGCAACACTTTGCACCCTTGGCCAAAGCCATACAACTCATTCTCAAAATGATGCGCGAATCTGGCAGCAACCAAAAGGTCATGGCCACAGGCGGCCAGCTTCAACAAAATTTACCGCAGGGTCGTAATTTTCAATTGCTTCGCTTGCGAATTGATGAAAGTTTGAACCTCACACCCGAGATCAGCTGCAACCGATTGCTGGTCGTCATCCGGCTGATGCAACAACAAGCCGATGGCAAACTGATTGCCAACAAAGAAGACACACCTTTTGAAATGACACTCTGCGCTTAAAGCGCAGGCCCTGAGAATCTGGTGAGACACCGATGAGTGAGCCATCTGCCAAGCCCAAACAAGTGAAGTGCCCCACCTGCGGCGGCCCCAGTCTTTTCAGCTCACAAAATACTTACCGTCCCTTTTGCAGCGCGCGATGCAAAGGCATTGACCTGGGTGCTTGGGCCAATGAGAGTTTCAGAGTACCCGAAGACACACCCCCCGATCAAGAAAATTTTGGCGACCCAAAGTTGCAATGACAATGGCTTAGCTTGAAGCCTGGTGTGTGTCACCCACAAAGCCACTTTCTTCGGCCAACCAAGTTAGAACAGGCACGGTGCCAGGCAATACAGGCACCACTTGAACAGGCAAGCTTTGCCAAGCAAACTGTTGGCCTTCGCGCATTTCCAAGTTACCTTGCCAGCTGCGAACCTTGCAAAAGTTCAGCCTGACCAAAGCATGTGGATAGTCCACCAACTGCTGTCGCCAAATTTGCACGTCATCAATCTTCAAACCCAACTCTTCTTCAAGTTCCCGCGTTAAAGCCTGCTCAACGGTTTCATTCGCCTCTAGCTTGCCCCCTGGAAACTCCCAGTAAGCTTCGTACACTTTGCCCGGTGGTCTGGAAGTGAGTAAAAATTGATTGTGTGCGTTGATCAAAATACCCACTGCCACATCGACTGTCTTGCGATCTTGTCCGCCATCGCGTTGAAGATGCGCATCCGCCACCAGCAAAGACTGGCCATGCGCGAAAGCCCCAGTCATAAAGAGCGTTGAGTCGAAGCGCCCTGCCCCATGCGCCCCACACAATCGCGCGCAAACTGATAGGCCACTCGGCCGCTGCGCGAACCCCGCTCAAGGGCCCAGACCAAGGCTTCAGGACCGCAGGCTTGAATGACGGCTTCGCTGGCACCCAAAGACCGCAGCCATTGCGCCACGATGGTGAGGTATTCTTCTTGCGAGAAGGGGTAAAAACTGATCCACAATCCAAAGCGTTCAGACAAAGAGATTTTCTCTTCAATGACTTCGCCTGGATGCACCTCACCGTCTTCGGTGTGTGTGTAGGTGAGGTTGTCTTTCATGTGCTCGGGCAACAAATGGCGACGGTTGCTGGTGGCGTAGATGAGCACATTGGGTGTCGATGCCGCCACAGAGCCATCAAGAATGGATTTCAAAGCTTTGTAGCCACCTTCGCCATCTTCAAAGCTCAGGTCATCGCAAAAGATGATGAATTTTTCTGAACGACCAGACACCACATCGACAATGTCGGGCAAATCGGTCAGGTCTTCTTTGTCGACTTCTATGAGGCGTAAACCTTGTGACGCATAGGCATTCAAACAAGCTTTGATCAAAGAAGATTTGCCGGTGCCACGAGAACCCGTGAGGAGCACATTGTTGGCGGGCAAGCCTTGAACAAACTGCAAGGTGTTTTGTTGCAACTTTTCTTTCTGCCCATCAATTTCCTGCAAGTCGGCCAGGTTCATGTCTGACACATGGCGCACCGCTTCTAAGACCCCATGGCCTGAGGCGCGTTTGCGATAGCGCCAGGCAATGGCTTCAGACCAATCGGGCTCGCTTAAAGGCTGCGGCAAGATGCGCTCAATGCGCTCCATCATGAGCACAGCGCGTTCTAATAGTTTTTCAATGGCGGCGCTCATGATCGATAGTCTGCATTAATGGACACATAGTCGTGGCTTAAATCGCAAGTCCAAACCGTGTCAGCGGCATGGCCGCGTCCGAGTAGCACTTTGATGGTGATTTCACTTTGCTTCATGACACGTTGGCCATCGGCTTCTTGGTAGGCCGGATTGCGCCCTCCGTTTTGAACCACACAGACATCGTCCAAATACAAACCAATCAAATCCTGATCAAGGTCGTGAATGCCGGCGTAGCCAACAGCCGCCAATATGCGCCCCAAGTTGGGGTCGCTGGCAAAGAAGGCTGTTTTGACCAAGGGCGAATGCGCAATGGCGTAAGCTGCCAAAAGGCATTCGTCAACAGTTTTACCACCTTCAACGCGAATGGTGATGAACTTGGTGGCGCCTTCACCGTCTCGCACAATGGCGTGCGCCAGTTTTTGCGCCACAGACATCAGCGCAGTGCGCAGGGTTTTGCCGTCTGCTGAATCCCAAGATGAAATGACAGGGTGCGCCGCTTTGCGTGTGGCCATGACGATGAAAGAATCGTTGGTCGAGGTGTCGCCATCAATGGTGATGCGATTGAAAGAAGCATTGGCCATGTCAGTGGCCAAGGCTGGCAACAAGGCGGAATCGATGTTGGCATCGGTGGCCAAGAAACCCAGCATGGTGGCCATGTTGGGGCGAATCATGCCGGCACCTTTGCTAATGCCGGTGATGGTGACGGTCTGACCAGACAGCAGCACCTGAGTGCTGAACGCCTTGGGCACGGTGTCGGTGGTCATGATGCCTTCAGCCGCCTTGGCCCAGTGCTTTGCTTGCGCATCGGCAATGGCAGCAGGCATGCCCGCCACGATGCGATCGACAGGCAAGTTTTCCATGATCACGCCCGTTGAGAACGGCAAGACTTGCTGCGCTTGTAGCTTGAGCAAGCTTGCCAGCGCTTCAGTTGTTGCACGCGCATCGGCCAAACCTTTGGCACCGGTGCCCGCATTGGCGTTGCCCGTGTTGATGACCAAAGCACGGATTTGTGTGTCGGCTTGTGCAGCATTCACTTGTTTCAAATGCTCACGGCAAACTTGAACAGGCGCGGCGCAATAGCGGTTTTGCGTGAACACCCCCGACACAGCGCTGCCCTCATCTAACAAAATGACCGTGAGGTCTTTGCGCCCCACTTTGCGAACGCCCGCTTGTGCAATGCCCAAGCGGACACCCGGAACGGCCAAGACATGGTCGGGGTTGGGAGCCTGAAGATTCACTGTCATGACAACCTCTTATGCCAACTTGCCGTGGCAGAACTTGTATTTCTTACCGCTGCCGCAAGGGCAAGCTTCGTTGCGGCCCACAGGCGCTAGCAGTGTGCTTTGAAACTCAGCTTGCGTTTGTTGCTGGCCTTGCTCATCTGGCGCGGTGTAAGTCACGTTGCTGATATTTTCTGCACGCTCTTCCAAAACTTGGGCTGCTTCACCGATTTGTTCACTCGATTCAATTTTCACATTCATCAGAACGCGGGTGACTTCGTTTTTAACGGAGTCAAGCAATTGACCGAAGAGTTCAAACGCTTCTCGTTTGTATTCTTGCTTAGGTTGCTTTTGTGCATAACCGCGCAAGTGAATGCCTTGCCGCAAATAATCCAAAGAGCTCAGGTGTTCGCGCCATTGGGTATCGATGCTTTGCAACAAAACGACACGCTCAAAGGGCACAAAGTTTTCAACACCCACCGCATCGAGTTTGACTTTGAAAGCATTGTTCGCTGCAGCCAAAACCATTTCCAGAATTTCTTCGTCTGTGATGGCCGTGGCTGCCGCTACTTTTTCACGAAGCGGCAATTCAATTTGCCATTCGTCTTTGAGGACGCGCTCTAAGCCCACCAAGTCCCACTGCTCTTCCACAGTTTCTTCGGGCACGAACTGCCTGACCAAGTCAGTGAAACTGCCTTCGCGCAAGGACGTGATTTGTCCATCCAGTTCGGTCGCATCGAGGATGTCATTGCGCTGTTGGTAAATCACCTTGCGCTGATCGTTGGACACGTCATCGTATTCAAGCAATTGTTTGCGCGTGTCAAAGTTGCGCGCTTCAACTTTGCGTTGGGCGCTTTCAATGCTGCGTGTCACCATGCCGGCTTCGATGGCTTCGCCTTCTGGCATTTTGAGGCGGTCCATGATGGCGCGCACGCGGTCGCCCGCAAAAATGCGCATGAGAGGATCGTCCAAGCTCAAGTAAAAACGCGAAGAACCAGGGTCACCTTGACGGCCAGAACGACCGCGCAATTGATTGTCAATGCGGCGTGACTCATGGCGCTCCGTGGCAATGATGCGAAGGCCACCCAAAGACTTCACTTGCTCATGCACAGCGAGCCACTCGGTGCGCTTGGCAGCCACTTGAGATTGACGTTGTTCAGCGCTCAAAGATTCATCGAACTCAACGGCCTGAATGTCTTTTTCAATGTTACCCCCCAGCACAATGTCAGTGCCTCGGCCCGCCATGTTGGTGGCAATGGTGATCATGCCTGGACGGCCTGCTTGCGCAATGATGTCAGCCTCGCGGGCATGCTGCTTGGCATTCAACACTTGATGGGGCAATTTGGCTTTGGTGAGCATCTCAGAAATGAGTTCTGAGTTTTCAATCGACGTGGTGCCTACCAAAACGGGTTGACCTCGCTCGTAACATTCACGAATGTCGCCAATGGCCGCATCGTATTTTTCTTTGGCCGATTTGTAGACACGATCGAGTTGGTCTTGGCGTCGGCTGATCCGATTGGGCGGTACCACCACAGTTTCCAGGCCATAAATTTCTTGGAACTCGTAGGCTTCTGTGTCGGCCGTCCCTGTCATGCCGCCCAGCTTTCCGTACAAACGGAAATAGTTTTGGAAGGTGATGGAGGCCATGGTTTGGTTTTCAGCCTGAATGGCCACGCCTTCCTTGGCTTCCACAGCTTGGTGCAAGCCATCGCTCCAGCGGCGACCCGTCATGAGACGCCCCGTGAATTCGTCAACAATGATGATCTCGCCCTCTTGCACCACATAGTGCTGATCGCGGTGATAGATGTGCTGGGCGCGCAAGGCCGCCGTGAGGTGGTGCATGAGCGCAATGTTGGCGGGGTCGTAAAGACTTGCACCTTCGGGAATGAGCCCCGCGCTGGCCAAAATGCTTTCGGCTTTTTCGTGCCCTTGTTCGGTCAAGAACACTTGGTGTGATTTTTCATCGACCGTGAAATCGCCAGGCTTGGTGATGCCCTCACCGGTGCGCGGGTCTGCTTCGCCTTCTTGGCGAGTCAGCAGAGGCACCACTTGGTTGATGGCTTGGTATTGCGCTGTGTGATCGTCGGCTTGACCGCTGATGATGAGCGGTGTGCGCGCCTCGTCAATCAAAATGGAATCGACCTCGTCAACGATGGCGTAGTTGAGGCCACGCTGGACACGGTCTTTGGCTTCGTAGACCATGTTGTCGCGCAGATAGTCGAAACCAAATTCGTTGTTGGTGCCGTAAGTGATGTCTGAGTTGTAGGCGGCCTGCTTTTCTTCGCGCGAGAGTTGGGACAAATTAACGCCCACACTCAGGCCAAGAAAGTTGTACAGCTTGCCCATCCACTGGGCATCGCGGCTGGCGAGGTAATCATTCACGGTGACCACGTGCACACCTTTGTTGGCCAAGGCATTCAAGTACACCGCCAGTGTGGCTGTTAAAGTTTTACCTTCACCCGTACCCATTTCGGAAATTTTGCCCTTGTGCAAAGAAATACCGCCTATCAATTGCACATCGAAGTGCCGCATCTTCATGGCACGCTTGGAGCCCTCACGGACGACAGCAAAAGCTTCCGGCAAAATGTCATCCAAGCTTTCACCTTGCGCAACGCGAGTTCGAAACTCATCTGTTTTAGCGCGCAATTGTTCGTCGCTGAGGGCTTCGTATTCAGCTTCCAGCGCATTGATGAGCGCCACAGTTTTGCGGTATTGCTTGATCAAGCGGTCGTTGCGACTGCCGAAAATTTGGGTCAGAAAATTGATCGCCATGTTGTTACGGGTCTGACTTTGCCAAAAACGCAAAGAACAGCCCGCAAATCCTGTCTTAAAGTGGATTCAAAAGGACATGCGCACAAGGCACAAGTGAACGCAATATTTTAACTGCTGAGTGCAGGCAGGTGGCCGAAATTTCCGGCTGATGGTCAGGGCTCTCGCATAATGCAGGGATGGCAAAAATCAATCAGGCCCTTACGCTCATGGAAGCGGCACAAGAATCGCCCAGTTTGGCGCGCTTGACTGAGCTCACCCGGGAATCCAGCCTGCGTCTGAAATCTTTGCAAAACCTGATTCCAGGCCCCTTGCGAAATGCCATTCAAGCCGGGCCCATTGAAGGCACAGAATGGTGCCTTTTGGTGAACTCCAATGCGGCGGCGGCCAAACTGCGTCAAATGCTGCCGGCCCTTCAGGCCCATCTGAAGAGCCATGGACACAGCGTTGAGAAAATTCGCCTCAAAATACTTCAAAATCCGCGCTGAAGATGTGACAGACGAAAAAAAACCAAGCAACAGCTTGGATTTTCAAAGTGGTGCCGCTTGTCGGATTCGAACTGACGACCTACCGCTTACAAGGCGGTTGCTCTACCAACTGAGCTAAAGCGGCACGGGCTGAATTGTAATTCAATAAT
>CANFJC010000074.1 GCA_947447245.1 Comamonadaceae bacterium | reverse complement strand
GTATTTGGGCTCGCTCGAAGCTTTGGGCTTTGACCTCAAAAAGAACGACATTCGTTTTGTGGAAGACGATTGGGAAAATCCCACTTTGGGCGCTTGGGGCTTGGGCTGGGAAGTTTGGCTCAATGGCATGGAAGTCACGCAGTTCACTTACTTCCAACAAGTGGGTGGCATTGATTGCAAACCCATTACCGGCGAAATTACCTACGGCCTTGAGCGCTTGGCCATGTACCTGCAAGGTGTCGACAACGTCTACAACTTGAAGTGGACCGACACGCTCAGCTATGGCGATGTGTACCACCAAAACGAAGTCGAGCAATCGACTTACAACTTTGAACACTCTGATGCGGCGTTCATGTTCACGGCGTTTTCTGCCTATGAAAAACAAGCCCAACATTTGATTGGTGAGCAACTCGCATTGCCAGCTTATGAGCAAGTGCTCAAAGCGGCGCACACTTTCAATTTGCTCGATGCCCGCGGTGCCATCAGCGTCACGGAGCGTGCCGCCTACATTGGCCGCATTCGCAATTTGGCGCGCGCTGTGGCGCAAAGTTATTGGGAAAGTCGCGAGCGTTTGGGCTTCCCCATGGCGCCTCGTGAATGGGTTGAACAGCTCAATGCCTTGAGCAAGAAGGCTGCCTGAAGGCAAGAACAAAAATGACACATCAAAACCTTCTGGTCGAATTGTTTGTAGAAGAGTTGCCGCCCAAGGCACTCAAAAAATTGGGTGAATCTTTTGCCAATGTGCTGTTTGAACAACTGTGCGATGCAGGCCTAACCGGTGCAAGCGCAGTGGTCACGCCCTACGCGTCGCCGCGCCGATTGGCCGCGCACGTCACGCAAGTGGCCGCACAAGCCAACGACAAAGCCGTGCAGCAAAAACTCATGCCAGTCACGGTGGGCTTGGATGCCAGTGGCAACGCCACGCCCGCTTTGCTTAAAAAATTGCAAGCCATCGGTGCTGACGTGTCAAACCCTGCTGCGCTTGTAGCGTCGCTCAAGCGGGCGCCTGATGGCAAAGCAGAAGCTTTGTTTTACGACAGCGTGGCCAAGGGCGCCACCTTGTTGCAAGGTTTGCAAAAAGCTTTGGACGAAGCGCTGGCCAAATTGCCCATTCCCAAAGTCATGACCTACCAATTGGAAACAGACTGCGAATTGCCCGGCTGGACCAGTGTCAACTTTGTCAGGCCAGCGCATGGCTTGGTGGCCTTGCATGGCACGCAAGTGGTGCCCGTTAAAACTCTGGGATTGAAGGCAGGCCAAACCACGCATGGTCATCGCTTTGAAGCCACTCTGTCACCCTTGCTCATTCAAGATGCCGACAGTTATGCCGCCACGCTGGCGCGCGATGGTGCGGTCATTGCCAGCTTTGCTGAGCGCCGCGCAGAGATTGTGAAACAACTCCATGCCGCAGCAGCCAAAGTGGGCGGTGGCGCCAAAGCCATTGAAGACGAGGCATTGCTCGATGAAGTCACAGCTTTGGTCGAACGCCCCAATGTGCTCATTTGCGAATTTGAAAAAGAGTTTTTGGAAGTCCCGCAGGAATGTTTGATTTTGACCATGAAGGCCAATCAAAAGTATTTCCCATTGCTCACTGCACAGGGCAAGCTCACGAATCAGTTCTTGGTGGTCAGCAACATTTCGCCGTCAGACGCCAGTGCGGTCATTGGTGGTAACGAACGCGTGGTGCGCCCCCGTTTGGCCGACGCCAAATTCTTCTTTGACCAAGACCGCAAGAAAACATTGGCGTCGCGCGTTGAAGGTTTGAACAAAGTTGTGTATCACAACAAATTGGGCACACAAGGCGAGCGCATGGCACGCGTGCGCGGCATTGCCAAAGCTTTGGGCCAAGCCTTGGGCGGCGATGCACTCGCGCAAGCGGCAGACACCGCAGCGCAATTGGCCAAAACCGATTTGCTCACCGACATGGTGGGCGAGTTTCCAGAGCTGCAAGGCATCATGGGCGGCTACTACGCGCGCCACGATGGCTTGAGCACTGAAATCGCCGATGCCATTGAAGACCACTACCGTCCGCGCTTTGCGGGCGATGAATTGCCGCGCAACAACGTGGGCTTGGTGGTGGCATTGGCCGACAAACTCGAAACCTTGGTCGGCATGTTTGGCATTGGCAATTTGCCCAGTGGCGACAAAGACCCCTTTGCATTGCGCCGTCATGCCTTGGGCATCATTCGCATGCTCATGGACAATGATTTGGCGCTCGACTGGCGTCAATTGCTGGCGCTGTCTGTGCCAGTGTTTGGCGACAAAATCACCGACCCCTCAGAAGCTTTAAGCAGCTTCTTGTTTGACCGCTTGGCAGGCTCATTGCGCGAGCAGGGCTTTAGTGCACAAGAAGTCGACGCGGTCTTGGCATTGCATCCTGCACGCTTGGGCCAAGTTCCCAAATTGCTGGCAGCGGTGCGCGCATTTGCCGCATTGCCTGAAAGCCCCGCATTGGCTGCAGCCAACAAACGCATTGGCAATATTTTGAAGAAGGCCGATGAAGTGGATGCGCATGTCAATCCTGCCTTGCTGAAAGAAACAGCCGAACAAGATTTGCATCACGCCATGCAGCGCTTGCTGCCCGAATCAGAAGCCTTGTTCAAAGCGGGCGACTACACCGGCTCACTCCAAACCTTGGCCGCACTGCGCTCACCCGTCGATGCTTTCTTTGACGACGTCATGGTGAACGCAGAAGAAATGGACGTGCGCTTGAACCGCCAAGGCTTGCTCAAGTGTTTGCATGTGGCCATGAACCGCGTGGCTGATTTGTCGCGCTTGGCCTCATGAAAATTGTCATTCTCGATCGCGATGGCACCATCAATCACGACTCTGATGAGTACATCAAGAGCCCTGAAGAATGGCGCGCACTGCCAGGCGCCTTGGAAGCCATCAGCCGCTTGAACCATGCGGGCTACCACGTGGTCATTGCCACCAACCAATCAGGGCTTGGCCGTGGTTTGATGGATGTAGCGGCCCTGAACGCCATTCACAAACGCATGATCAAACAATTGGCCGCCGTGGGCGGTCGCATCGATGCGATTTTTTATTGCCCGCATGCGCCTACTGACGGATGCACATGCCGCAAACCCATGCCGGGTTTGATTGAACAAATTGCAGAACGATTTGGTTTAGAAATGCAGGGCGTAGCCTTTGTAGGAGACACCCTCAATGACATGCAGGCCGCAGTGTCCGCTGGCTGTGTGCCGCACTTGGTGTTAACGGGCAAGTCTGAAGCCTTGCGTGGGCAAGCGCTGCCACCTGGGTTCCCAGTTGGCACGCAGATGCACCTAGACCTCAATGCCTTTGTCGATGTGCTCTTGAAAAAATCCTTGGAACCTGCGGCATGAACTTCATTCGTTCACTCATTCACATGTTGTGGATGACCGTCACCGTCATTCCTTGGGCCTTGGTGGTGGTGTTTGCCTCGATGTTCATGAGCAGCAGCCGTTTGTATTGGTGGTGTGCTGCTTGGCTGCGCAATGCCATCAACAGTGGCACCTTCATTTTGGGCATTGAAAACCGCATCACCGGCATGGAAAATTTGCCCCTTGGCGAAAAAGACCCGGTCATTTTATTGGTCAAGCACCAGTCCACTTGGGAAACATTTTTAATGCCGGCCATCATGCCGCACCCCTTGGCGTATGTGTTCAAAAAAGAATTGCTCAGTGTGCCGTTTTTTGGTTGGGCCATGGGGCGCATGGACATGATTCACATTGACCGAAGCCAGCGGGCACAAGCCTTCACCAAGGTGGTCACGCAGGGCAAACGTTTGATGGATCAGGGTGTCTGGGTGATTATGTTTCCCGAAGGCACACGCATTCCGCGCGGTCAAAAAGGTGTTTACAAAACAGGCGGCACGCGCTTGGCCATTGAAGCCGGTGTGCCCGTTGTGCCTATTGCAGTGACTTCTGCCAAGTGTTGGCCCACCAAGGCTTTCGTCAAGAAGCCGGGCATTGTGGACATCTCCATTGGCAAAGCGATTTCCAGCGAAGGCCGTCAACCAGAAGAGTTGATGCAAGAAGTGGAAAATTGGATTGAGTCGGAAATGCGCCGCCTAGATCCTGAGGCTTATACAGACGCTTGACTCAGAAGTTCAACAATGCGCAACCCGCTGCAACTTGTTCTTGATTTTCTAAGTCCGCCACAAGAGCGTACACCGCCAGCTTTAGACAAAGCTACGACAACACCCGCTTCAAGCACCCCGCCAAAGTCTGGCTCAAGCAGAACGTCGGTGCGGCCAAGCCCTCCTTTGGAGTTGCCCGGAGACATTGCAATTGCGCATCCGCGCGCCAATCGCGAAACAGTTTTAGAAGGCATGCGCGTGGCCTATTTGTTTCAACGCGTGCGCCGCCGCTCCATTGGTTTCTTAGTGGGGCCTGATGGGCTTGAAGTGCGCGCGCCCAAATGGGTCACCTTGAAAGAAGTCGAATTGGGCCTGCAAGAGCGCGCTGAGTGGGTGCTGCGCAAATGGGCTGAAATGCAAGAGCGGCAAAAAAACATTCGCCAAATTGAATGGCGTGAAGGTGCCAGCCTTGATTATTTGGGGGCGCCCATTCATCTGCTCTTAAGCCCCGAAAATGGCCACAGTGAATTGAACGATCAACGCCAATTGCTCTTGGCTTTGCCGCACAGCGTTGAAGCTTCGCAAATTAGAGATGCTGTGCAAGCGTGGTTAATGCGCGAAGCCAAGAACTTGTTTGAACAGCGACTCAATCACTTTGCGCCCTTGATGAACGTGCAGTGGCGTCGTTTGAGTTTGTCGAATGCCGGATCGCGCTGGGGCAGTGCGCGCGTGGATGGCGCTATACGTTTGAACTGGCGCCTCATTCATTTAAAGCCCGAGGCCATTGATTATGTGGTGGTGCACGAGCTGGCGCATTTGCATGAAATGAACCACAGCCCCGCGTTTTGGAAAGTGGTGGCTGATATCTTGCCCGATCACCTAGAGCGTCGCAAAGCTTTGCAAAAAGAGAATTTGGCGAATTGGGCTTGATCAAGCCTTTAATTTGAACGATTGTTCTCAGTCATCTTTTGCCCTAAAGAGCCCTTCAATTCCTTTTGAACGAAGTCGGAGATTGCTTTCTTTTTTTGCCTTAAGGCATCTACCTCTGATCTCGTCAGACGAGCGGAATCCGAATTAGATTTAAATCGCCAAACACCTTGAGGATCTTTTGTTCGCGTCATTTTTCCGTCCAGCCAAAGCGCATGCAAATGCGCCACCGACTCGCCAATGGCAAAAGTGGTTTGGTGGAAATCTAAAGGTCGTTTGAAAATGACTTTGAGCATGTCGTGTGCGCTGCCTGCGCGTTCGGTGCAAGCCTCCAACACTTCGTCTAAGCGATCTTCGTGATGCTTGAGCAATTGAGCCGTGCGTGTGTGCAAGCCCACAAAAGGTCTGCCGTGTGATGGCAAGATCAAGGTGTCTGCTGGCAGCCCATCAAATTTCTTCAAAGAGCGCATGAACAAAGCCAAAGCATTGGCTTCGGGCTCTTGGGCATAGACGCTCACATTAGTGGAAATTTTGGGCAAGACCATGTCGCCACTGATGAGCACATTGGCACTGGGTGAATACAAGGCCATGTGCTCTGGTGAATGCCCCCATCCGCTGATGCACTCCCAAATGTTGTCACCGATTTGAATTTGACTACCTTCCAGTAGGCGGTGATACGACTCGGGCACCTTGGGCACCATGTTGGCGTAGTAAGACACGCGAGACTGAATTTGTTTTTGGTCAGCCGGGTCGTTCCAACCATGATCTGCAAAAAATTTCTGAGTACTCAAGCCACCAAAATTAGAGGCGCCTGTGCTGGCCAGCAAGGCCGCTTGGTATTCGGTGGCATTCATGAACAAAGGTGCATTGAATTGCTCACATAACCAGTGCGCCAAGCCCATATGGTCCGGGTGCATGTGGGTCACCACCACTCTTAAGATGGGTAGCCCCTTCATGGGGCCTGCAAAGACTTGGCGCCAAGCTTCTTGCGTGCCAGGGTTGGTGACACCGCAATCCACCGCTGTCCATCCTTGCCGCTGACCCGAAGGCGTTTCTTCTGTGTCGGCCAAGAGCCAGAGGTTGATGTGATCTAGCGCAAAGGGCAGGGCCATGCGAATCCAAAGAACGCCGGGCGCGACCTCTATGGCATTGCCCAACTCAGGCAATGTCGTTCCCAATGGAAAGTTCAAAGCGGCTTCTCCCGATAAGTGAGCGGCTTGGGCGGTGGGCGTGCTTGGGTTGGCGTTTTGAGTCATGGCAATTTTGGGTTGGGGAAAAATCCCACAGGTAATTGACGTTTACGTTAACGTCAATTACAGTTGGGGCATTGTAAGTCGCATGCGCAGACGCCGTCTGTCGCCTGTGCGCAAGCTGAAACAAGCCCTTCGGCGCAACCTAAAGCAGAATGAACATGGCATCTCAATTTTCAATCAGCGATCTGGCCAAAGAGTTTGATCTCACCACCCGAGCCATTCGCTTTTATGAAGACATGGGTCTTTTGGAGCCCGAACGATCTGGCCCCGGCGGTCGAAACAGGGTTTACTCATCGCGCGACCGCACCCGTCTCAAACTAACATTGCGCGCCAAACGCCTAGGGCTGTCTTTGGTGGAGGCCAAAGAGCTCATTGACATGTACGACTCGCCGCGCGACACAGGCCCGCAGTTGAAAAAATTCTTGGTGGTGCTGGCAGAGCATCGGCAGCAGTTGGAGTCGCAATTGGCAGATTTGCATGCCACTTTGGAAGAGGTGAAGTCGCACGAGAAGGAGGCTCGCAATTTGTTGGCGCGCTCTGAAAAGGGCGCTGGCAAAAAGGTGAGCGCATGAGCACCGCCGATTTGAACACCCCCATCGCCCAAAGAATTGCGGCCAGTTTGGCGCGCCAAGGCATGATGGTGCATTTGGACGCCAAGCTATTGCGCGTTGAAAAAGGCGAAGTTGAAGTGGCCTTGCCCTTCGGCGACAAAGTCACGCAGCAGCAAGGCGGATTCCATGGCGGCGCCATTGGTGCATTGGCCGACATTGCGGGCGGCTATGCAGGTCTGACCGTTCTGCCAGAAGGCATGGAAATTGTCACAGCCGAATACAAAATTAATTTCTTAAGTGGCCACCAAGAAGGCGAATTGCGCGCGGTAGGCAAAGTGGTCAAGGGTGGCAAGCGAATCGTGGTGACCACCGTGGAAGTTTTCCACATTGATGTGCAAGGCAAACAATCGATGTGCGCTGTGATGCAGCAAACCCTCGTGCCTGTGCCGCAAAACTATTGATTGAATTTGGAGAAATACAGCATGAACATGCCAGGCCTTGATTTTCAACTCGGTGAAGACATCGATGCATTGCGTGATGCGGTGCGCGATTTTGCGCAGGCAGAAATTGCACCCCGCGCTGCAGAAATTGACAGCAGCGACCAATTCCCCATGGACTTGTGGCGCAAGATGGGCGAAGTGGGTGTGTTGGGCATCACGGTGCCTGAGGCATATGGTGGCGCCAACATGGGCTACTTGGCGCACATGATTGCCATGGAAGAAATTTCGCGCGCATCGGCCAGCGTGGGCTTGTCTTATGGTGCGCACAGCAATTTGTGTGTGAACCAACTCAAGCGCAATGGCACCGAAGCGCAAAAGCAAAAGTACCTCCCCAAATTGATCAGCGGTGAACATGTGGGCGCCTTGGCCATGAGTGAGCCCGGCGCGGGCTCTGATGTCATCAGCATGAAACTCAAGGCCGAAGACAAGGGTGGCTACTACCTTTTGAATGGCAACAAAATGTGGATCACCAACGGGCCAGACGCCGACACCTTGGTGGTGTACGCCAAAACCGAACCGGAGATGGGCGCCCGCGGCGTCACCGCATTCTTGATTGAAAAAAACATGAAAGGCTTCTCTGTAGCGCAAAAGCTCGACAAGCTGGGCATGCGCGGCAGCCACACGGGCGAGCTGGTGTTTCAAAATGTGGAAGTGCCGGCAGAAAATATTTTGGGCGGCCTGAACATGGGCGCCAAAGTGCTCATGAGTGGCTTGGACTACGAGCGTGCCGTGTTGGCTGCCGGGCCTTTGGGCATCATGCAATCTGTCATGGACAACGTCATTCCCTACATTCACGATCGCAAGCAGTTTGGCCAAAGCATTGGTGAGTTTCAACTCATTCAAGGCAAAGTGGCCGACATGTACACCGTGCTGCAAGCGGGCCGGGCGTTTTGCTACACCGTTGGTAAAAACCTCGACATGTTGGGCACGGACCATGTGCGCCAAGTGCGCAAAGATTGCGCCAGCGTGATTTTGTGGTGCGCTGAAAAAGCCACCTGGATGGCGGGCGAGGGCGTGCAGATTTTTGGTGGCAATGGCTACATCAACGAATACCCCTTAGGCCGTTTGTGGCGCGATGCCAAGTTGTATGAAATTGGTGCCGGCACCAGCGAAATCAGGCGCATGCTCATTGGCCGCGAATTGTTTGCAGAAACTTGTTAAAAACAGACACGAACATGAGTACTCAACACCTATCCCATCTCTTTGACAACAACCGAGCTTGGGCCAAGCGCATGGAGCTCGAGCAGCCAGGCTTCTTCAATCATTTGGCGCAACAACAATCGCCTAAATACTTGTGGATTGGTTGCTCAGACAGCCGCGTACCAGCCAACCAAATTACAGGCTTGGAGCCTGGCGAAGTATTTGTACACCGCAATGTGGCCAACGTGGTGGTGCACTCCGATTTGAATGCACTTTCGGTCATTCAATACGCTGTGGATGCGCTCAAGGTAGAGCACATCATGGTGGTGGGTCACTACGGCTGCGGCGGTGTGCTGGCGGCTACGCGCGGCACCCGCATTGGCTTGGCCGACAACTGGCTGCGCCATGTGCAAGATGTGCGAATGCGCCATCGCCAACGCTTGAACCATTTGCCGCAGCCGCAATTGGAAGATGTCATGTGCGAAATGAACGTCATTGAGCAAGTGGGCAATGTGGCCTTGTCCAATGTCATGCAAGACGCATGGGGCCGCGGACAAAAAGTGGCGGTGCATGGCTGGGTCTATGGCCTGAACGATGGCCTCGTGAAAGACCTTGAAGTCACCATGACAGGTTCGCACGAAGTGGTTGACGTGTTTCGACGCGCGTTCAAGCGCTATCCACGCGGTGCTTGAAAGAATTTCAGTCACTGCTTGAAGCTCACAATTTCTTAAATCAATTCCATTTCAAACATTCTTTCAGGAAAACTACACATGTCTAGCTCTCAAGACCCCGTTGTCATCGTCAGCGCAGCGCGCACCCCCATGGGCAGCTTTCAAGGCGACTTTGCTTCTTTGTCAGCGCATGACCTTGGCGGAGCCGCCATCAAAGCAGCAGTAGAGCGAGCCGCTGCGGGTTCCAAATTCAATGCAGAGTTGGTGACCGAAGTTTTGTTTGGCAATTGCCTCATGGCCGGCCAAGGCCAAGCGCCTGCGCGTCAGGCTGGTTTCAAAGGCGGCTTGCCCAAGAGTGCTGGCGCTGTCACCCTGTCCAAGATGTGCGGCTCTGGCATGCGCGCGGCCATGTTTGCGCACGACATGTTGTTGGCGGGCTCACACGATGTGTTGGTGGCCGGTGGCATGGAAAGCATGACCAATGCGCCTTACCTCATGCTCAAAGGCCGCGGCGGCTATCGCATGGGCCACGACAAAATTTACGATCACATGATGCTCGATGGTTTGGAAGATGCCTACGAAGCAGGCCGCTCCATGGGCACCTTTGGTGAAGACTGCGCGGCCAAGTACAGCTTCACACGTGCTGAGCAAGATGCCTTTGCCATGGCCAGCGTCGAGCGCGCCAAAGCGGCTACGGCATCGGGCTCATTCCATGCCGAGATCACACCCGTCACGGTTAAAACACGCGCAGGCGAAACCGTGGTGTCTGTGGACGAAGGCCCTGGCAAAGTGAAGTTAGACAAAGTCACATCATTAAAGCCAGCGTTTAAAAAAGACGGCACCATCACAGCGGCATCAAGTTCTTCCATCAACGACGGTGCTGCGGCCTTGGTCATGATGCGCCAAAGCACTGCTGACAAATTGGGTTGCAAACCATTGGCGCGCATCGTGAGCCATGCCACCCACGCACAAGAACCCGAATGGTTTGCCACAGCGCCTGTGGGCGCCACCCAAAAAGCCTTGGCCAAAGCGGGCTGGCAAGTGAGCGATGTCGATTTGTGGGAAGTCAACGAAGCCTTTGCTGTGGTGCCCATGGCGCTCATGAAAGAGTTGAATGTTTCGCATGACAAAGTCAATGTGAACGGTGGCGCTTGTGCCTTGGGTCACCCCATTGGCGCATCGGGCGCCCGCATCATGGTCACGCTCATTCACGCGCTCAAAGCACGGGGTTTGAAAAAAGGCTTGGCCACTTTGTGCATTGGCGGCGGTGAAGGCACTGCTGTGGCCCTCGAAATCATTTAAAAAATGCTGCTTTCAACCGACCAAGAAATGGTGCGCGATGCCGTTCGCGCTTTTGCCAAAGAAGAGCTCTGGCCCCATGCGGCTGCATGGGACAAGTCGCACGAATTTCCCAAAGCGGCTCACAAAGGCTTGGCTGCCTTGGGTGCCTATGGCATTTGTGTGCCTGAGTCTTTGGGTGGTGCCAATTTAGATTACCTCACGCTGGGCTTGGTGCTGGAAGAAATTGCAGCAGGCGATGGCGGTGTGAGCACCACCATCAGCGTCACCAACTGCCCTGTGAACGCCATCCTCATGCGTTATGGCAACCATGCACAGCAAAAGAAATGGCTCACACGTTTGGCACAAGGCGAATTGTTGGGCTTGTTTTGTTTGACAGAACCGCATGTGGGTTCGGATGCCTCGGCCATCAGAACAACAGCCACGCGCAAAGGTGATGCGTATGTACTCAATGGCGTGAAGCAGTTTATTACCAGTGGCAAATATGGCGATGTGGCCATTGTGTTGGCGGTGACCGACAAAGGTGCCGGCAAAAAAGGCATGAGTGCATTCATCGTGCCTACGAGCACACCCGGCTATGTGGTGGCGCGCTTGGAAGACAAGATAGGTCAACACTCAAGCGACACCGCGCAAATCAATTTTGAAAACTGTGAAGTGCCGGTCGAGAACTTGATTGGGCAAGAAGGCGAAGGTTACAAGATTGCCTTGTCTGCGCT
>CANFJC010000073.1 GCA_947447245.1 Comamonadaceae bacterium | reverse complement strand
CTTCTGGCAAATTTGAAATGTCAACAATGGGCACCGACAGCATTTGCGGTGCATTTGAAGCAGGTGCGACTGTAGTTGAGGCCGCACCCTGTTGAGACGCCGGTGATGCAGCAGTATGTGTGGCCACCGAAGCAAGCGCAGTCGTAGCGCGTTCAGTTTGCGGCATCCAAACACGCACACCCATTTCCGCCAACATGGCGCGTTGGCGTTCGTCCAGTTCAAAACGCGTGGCGTTTTCATCTACAGGGGCCGTTGTATCTTCAGTCATCGCTTAGGCTTTAAGGGACATGCTCATGACCACCGCCGACTCTCGGGTGGTTCTACCAGCAGGATAGTAATCTTTTCTCAAACCCACTTTTTGAAACCCAAAACTTTGGTACAAATTCAAGGCGGGTGCATTGCTTTCACGCACCTCCAGCCACAGCCAGTTTGCGCCATGGGCTTGTGACCAAAGGCTCAATGATTGCATCAAACAACGTGCCCAGCCTTGTCGCTGAAAAGGCGGTGCTACGGTGATATTAAGCAAATGAACTTCATCAATGACTTGCATGGCGACAAAATAGCCCACCAATTGCTCACCTGCCACCAAGCGATGCGCCACATAACCGGCCTTCAACGCATCTTTGAAATTGCCCAATGTCCAAGCATGGCTGTAAGCCGATTGTTCAACCGCCAGCACCGCTTCCAAATCGGCCTCGGTCATGCTGAGCAGCTGCACCTGGGTCTCGGGTGTCAGCATTTGCTTGAGTTCTGGCGGCCACAGGTTCATGCTGGCGGTGAGCTTGTGGTGAATGCCGATGCATGCGCAAGGGCGTCGGCTTTGGACTGTTTGATGGCGTCGCGCTCTGCTGTGGTCTGCGCTACTTTGTCGCGAATGTAGAGTGGCTGAACCCACTCGGGCGCAACAGCTTCTTGCTTGGCCCACATGGCAGGTGCCATGCGCAGCAAAGCCAATGCGTGCGGCACGGCCGCAACACAAGACACGGGAACACCGCCAACTTCAAATTCTTGCAAAGGAAAGCGTTCTTTGTAGACTTCAAAGCCATTGCCTGCCAACACCAGCTTGGGCAACTTCAAGCGGCTTAACTGCGCCGCCATCGCTTCGGGTGGGCCTACTTGCAAGGGCTGCACAAGTGTCCATTGTGATGTGGCAGCGTGCCACGCATACACACCGACATAAACTTCACCCATGCGTGCGTCCATGACTGAGGCCACGTGCCAATCTTGCGCATGAACAAGCGAGTGCCGTGCATCTTCTGCCACAGCCTTCAAACTGTCGACAGGAATGACTTTCAAATTGGCACCCAAAGCAAGGCCTTGCGCCACCGCACAGGCCGTTCTGAGTCCCGTGAAAGAGCCTGGCCCTTGGCCCACCACCAAAGCTGTCAAATCAGAAAGTTGCCATTGTGCTTGCGCAAGCAAAGCGTGCACAGTGGGAATCAATTGTGCCGATGCATTGGCGCCGCCGACCCCATGGTGATGCCAAGTTTGGTCACCCTGCGACAAGGCCACCGACATCATGTCAGTGCTGGTGTCGAAGGCCAAAAATTTCAAGGCTTGGGTCATGGCATCAAGGTTTGAGAAATTAGGATTTGACCACGGCTTGCCGCACGCCAAACAAAATACCGCAGGTTACCAAAGCCAAACCAGCCCACAAATTCCAGGACAGGGGCTCACCCAAAAATACCACAGCACCCAGCGCAGACAAGCCTGGCACCAAGGCCGTGATCATGGTGGACTTGATGGGACCAAATGTGCGAATCATTTGCGTGAAGGTGATGCCTGAAATGACCACCGAGCCCACACCCTGAAAGACCGCTTGAAACACAATTTCAGACCACGCGGCTTGTGCCATGTGACTTGGCAACACACTGAAATGAACGAGCAAGGCATAAGCAGGTACGAAGCTCACTAGCGCAAAGGCAGTGATGGCCATGGTGGCGCGGACAGCATCGAGACCATAGCGCCGCACCATGACACTGTAAGCCGACCAACAAAATGCCGCCGTCATGAACAAAAGATCACCGATCCAAACTTCGCCACCTTCAAACGCTTTGAGCAGACTCATGCCGCCCACCAAAATGTCACCGCACACAATCATGCCCAAACCGATGGCACGGTTCATGCCAATTTGCTCGCGCAAAAACAGCCACATCAACAAACTGGTCCAAAGCGGCAAGCTGCCAGGCATGAGCACCGAAGCGTGCCCTGCAGGCGCATAAAAAAAGCCGATGTAGGCCAGCACGGCATACAAGAAACCACCCACCATGCCGGCCTTGACCGTGATGTGCAAAGGCAAGGGCGACAAACCAAACAAAGAGCCCACTTTTTCGCCACGTTGCCTGGCTTCGCGCATGAGCCACCAGGCCCATGGCAACAGCACACTGCTTGCGCCAAGGATGCGCGCGCAGGCAATGTCCAAAGGCAAAAGCACGTGCGATGCGGAGGCTCGCGCCACAATGATGAAAGAAGTCCAAATGAGAACCGTGACCACGGCCGCCAAACGGCCGATGCTGAGTTGAGAAAATGCCATGTCCCAATGATACGTCCTGCCCTTGATGCAAGCCCGCAAGGGCGGCTAGACTTCAGGGATGCGCAGATCTCGCTTTCAGTATTCTCTTCAGTTGGGCTTGGGTCTGATCTTGGCTTTTCAGTGTTTGGCCTTGACAGCCAAGCCCCATGCCAACAAGCCTGAAAAAACACAGCTCCCAGAACCCGTCATTCAGGCCTTCAAACAAGCCAATGTGCCCCTGAGTGCTGTGAGCATCATGGTCACACCCTTGAGCAATGCGTTGCCCAACGCTGCGCCTTCTAAGCCCCGACTAAGTCTTCATGCCAATGCAGAGATGAACCCTGCATCTGTCATGAAGCTGATCACCACCTCAGCGGGCTTGTCGCTTTTGGGGCCGGACTTCACTTGGCGCAACAAAGTGTGGGTGGATGGCCCCGTCAAAGATGGCGTTTTGCAAGGCAATCTGTATGTGAAAGGCAGCGGCGATCCCAAATTGGTCGTAGAGCGCGTGCAAACATTGCTGCAAGATGTGATGGCCAAAGGCCTTCGCGAAGTCAAGGGCGACATCATTTTGGATGGCAGTGTGTTTGACCTGCCCCATCAAAATCCTGCCAGCTTTGACGATGAGCCGCTGCGGCCCTACAACGTGGCGCCGCAAGGTCTTCTGCTGAACTTCAATGCCATGTTGTTCAAGTTCACGCCAGATGCCGCCCGCGGTGAAGCCAAAGTTGAAAGCGAACCACCTCTGGCCAATGTTCAATGGCCCAGCAGCGTGCCCTTGTCAGCCGGCCCTTGCCAAGATTGGCGAACCCAATTGCGCGGCGACTTTTCCAAAGCTGACAGCGTGCGCTTCAATGGCACTTACCCCAAAGCCTGTGATGAACAAAAATGGCCTGTGGCTTATGTCGAACCGCAAACTTTTGGGCCGCGCATGGTCCAAGCCATGTGGCGTCAAGCCGGGGGCCAACTCAAGGGACAAGTGCGCCATGGCTTCATGCCGGCGCAAGTCACGCTATGGCATGAAGCGGCGTCGCTGCCCTTGAGCGATATCGTGGCCGACATCAACAAGTTTTCCAACAACGTGATGGCGCAGCAGCTGTTTCTCACCTTGTCGAGCCAGCAAGGCGCTGGCAATTTTGGGGCGTCCAAACAAGTTGTCTTGCAATGGTGGGCGAAAAACATGCCGGGTCACAAGGCACCCGTGTTTGAGAATGGCTCTGGGCTTTCCCGTGAAGAAAGAAGCAGTGCGCAGGCTTTGACGGCCTTGCTTCAACTGGCGGCCCAAAGCAACTATGCAATTGCTTTGCAAAACTCTTTGGCCATTGCCGGGGTGGACGGCACCGTGGTGCGAATGAAAGAGCGACTACCCAACTCTGTGGTGATTGGGCGGGCCAAGCTCAAGTCGGGCAGCCTTCGGGATGTCGCTTCTTTGGCGGGCTACGTCGAGGGCTTGAGTGGGCAGTCCTATGCCTTTGTGGTCATTGTGAACCACCCCAATGCCAATGCCACTCGCCCCGCCCTGGACAAGCTGCTCGAGTGGACCGTTCAAGACCAGAAAAAATGAGCGCTGAAAAGTCTTTCTTCAGACTAGTACTTACCCCATCACTCTAGGCCTTGCCACTGCTTAAGATCAGCATAAAAGAACGGGCGTTCTTTTATTAAAACGTCTCAACGACAAGCAAAACAAAGAGGTGAAAGATGAGATCCATGAAGTGGAAACTTGCACTACTCGCCACGGCAACAGCCGCCTTTATGGTGGGTTGCGGTGGTGGTGGTGCAGACCAAACAAGCCAGCGTGCTGGCATCACATCGGTCAAAGTCATGGGCGACAGCCTGGCCGACAGTGGTACCTTCAAAGGCATTCCTACCAATGGCCGCATCTTCTCGGTGCAAGACAGCGCAAGCGAGCCCAATACGCTTTGGACGGAACGCATTGCAGCACTGTTAGGCACACCGCAACTGTGCAACTTTTTCAAATACACAGGCGCTGCAGCCTCGCCCTTCTCTTTGGTACCAGGCTGCTCTAGCTATGCCGTGGGCGGCGGTCGCATCAACAACATCAATCCACAAACTGGTGCAGGCGCTTCGCCCTTCTCCATCACTTATCAATTACAGGTTGCATCTTCGGCTGGCAACTACAAAAGCACTGATTTGCTTTTAATTGATGGCGGTGGCAACGACGCAGCCGATTTGGTTGGCGCCTATTTGAATGCCGCCAAAGACGGTGGTGCAAGTTATGCCGCGATGGCGGGCACCCTCATTCCAGCAGCCACCTTGGGCCCCATGTTGGCAGGCGGACAATCCGGTTTGGCTCAAGTGGGCGGCGCCTACATGGTGGCCTTGGCAGATAAGTTTTACGGCAGCATCAAAGCCAGCGCCTTAGACAAAGGTGCAGAGCGCATTGCTGTGCTCAACATGCCCGGCATTACCAACACGCCGCGCTTCCAAATGGTGTTGGGCGGCATTGCTGCAGCTTATGGCGGTGGCGCCACAGGTGCGGGTGCTCGTGCCCAGTCAGAGGCCTTGTTCAAGTCTTGGGTGGAGGCCTTCAATGCGCGCCTTGCCACTTTGGTGGCCAACGACAAACGCATTGTGTTGGTCGACTTCTACACGGCATTCAACGACCAAGTTGCCAACCCTGCGCAATATGGTTTAACCAATGTGACCACGCCTGCTTGCCCCATCACAGGCATGGGCGCAGACGGCTTGCCTTTGTACAACTTCCAAACTTGTACAGCGGCAGCCTTGTCTGCCATGACGCCGCCAGCAGGCGCAACGGGTGGCAGCAACTGGTGGCAAACCTATGCTTTCTCAGACGGCTTCCATCCCACACCTTTGGGCTATCAACTGCTGAGCCAGTTGGTTGCGAAGTCTTTGGCCACAGCAGGTTGGCTGTAAATCTCAGCGAAGGAGAAACATCATGAAATCTAAATTCTGCTTTGCGCTGTCAGCAATCACAGCACTCACTGCACTCACCTTAGGCTCTGCTGCGCAAGCGCAATCACAGGGAAGCTGGCTCGTTCGCGGCGGCATCATGCAACTTGCACCACAAGTCACAAGCGGCACTTTGTCTGCGCCTTCGCTGGCTGGCGCCCAATCAGGCGTGAGCAACAGCACCCAGTATGCGGGCGGCATCACCTACATGCTCAGCAACAGTGTGGCCATTGATCTGCCATTGGCTTTGCCTTTTAAACACAACCTGTATGGTGCGGGCTCGATTGCAGGCGTCGGCAAAATTGGCGACACCAAGGCCATTCCTGCCACCGTCATGGTGCAATACCGTTTTGGTGAAGCCAGTGGTATGTTTCGGCCCTACTTAGGCTTGGGCGTCACCTATGCCAAGTTTGATGGCGAGCACACCACGTCTGTACTTTCTGGACTCACTGGTGGCACACCGCTTATTCCCACAACGCTATCCATTCAATCTAAATTGGCAGCAACCATGCAAGTGGGCGCCTCTTACAAAATTGACGAACGTTGGTTTGTAGATGGTGCCATTACCAAAACACCTCTGAAAACGCGCAACACTTTGTCCACCGGTCAAACGCTGGACATCACCCTCAACCCCATTGGCATCAGCTTGGGCGTGGGCATGCGTTACTGAGCATTCAAAGCCAATCTTCAAAAAGCACCAGCGATGGTGCTTTTTTTTGGCATGCGCTTAGGCTGCTGCGCGATTTAACCTGTCGCGCACGCCTTCCCAGTCGGGGGTGTGGGGGGGTGTCTCAATCCATATGGTTCTCACACCTCGCGCATCAAAATCACGCAATACGCCGAACAAGTCGTGCGCGGCTTGCGTTGCGTTGGCAGGCATGGCGCGCCAAAACAAGCCAGCGCCCATCAGTTCATGTGCAGGTTTTTGAACAGACCACAAGGCCAAGTTTTGAGTGTGAGGGCCTAAGGCTTGCAATGCTTTTTGCCAATCGGCCGTGCTCATCAATCGCACTTTGGCAGTGGGCGCGTAATGCGATTCCAAGGTGCCTGAGGCGCGCGGCGCCTCTGAGCTCAATGTTTCTGGATTCACCAATTTCAAACCGCATGCTTGTTCAATTTGAGTGCGACTGATCTGTCCAGGTCGAAGTAACACAGGCACACCGCGGGTGCAGTCGACAATGCTGGACTCAATGCCGACCTCGCATTCACCGCCATCCAAAATGAGCAAGGCTTCACCAAATTCTGAATGCACGTGCGCAGCACTGGTGGGGCTGACGCGGCCAAACAAATTGGCACTGGGCGCCGCCACACCCCAGACACCTTTTGCGGCGCAAGCGTTCAGCACTTCAAGGGCTACCGAGTGTGAAGGGCAGCGCAAACCCACTGAGTTTTGTCCGCCCGCTGCAGCTGCAGCCATCTCTTCGCGACGCGGCAAGATGAGTGTGAGCGGGCCAGGCCAAAATTGCACCATCAGTTTTTGTGCAAAGTCGGGGACTTCACTGGCAAATTTTTTGACGGAATCTGCAGAGGCCACATGAACAATCAAAGGATGATTGGAGGGCCTGCCTTTGGCTTGGAAAATTTTGGCGACAGCAGTTTCGTTGCTGGCATCGGCCGCCAATCCATAAACTGTTTCAGTTGGCAAACCCAAGAGCTCGCCTGCGCACAAAGCATCGGCGGCTTGTTGCACATGCGCGGGGTTGCTGCCAGAAATGATCATGGATGGATAAATGGATGATGTTGTTGTAAGGCAGGATTGCGAAGCTTGCGGCGAACAACTCAAAAAGCTTCAATGCCCAGAATGTTTGCAGCCTGCAAGGCCACTTCACGAACTTCTGCAACAGAAGCACCCGTGACATTGAGGTGTCCCATCTTGCGCGCTCTGCGCGCTTGCGTTTTGCCATACAAATGCAAGTGCGTACCTGGCAATGCCAACACCGCCGACCAATCTGGCAAGCGCATTGCGCTGTTCGCATCGAACCATATATCGCCCAACAAGTTGAGCATGATGGCCGCGCTGTGCTGACGCGGCTGCGTCAAAGGCAAGCCAGCCAAGGTGCGAACTTGCAAATCAAATTGCGATTGATCGCAAGCATCCAGTGTGTAGTGACCACTGTTGTGCGGACGTGGGGCCATTTCGTTGACCACAATGCTACCGTCTTGCAATACAAAAAACTCAACGCACAACACGCCCACATAATTCACGCCTTCGGCAATTGATCGTGCTGCAGCGACGGCTTGTTCTTGCAGCTCGGCTGGCAAATGTCCTTCGTAAACTTCCGTCACAGCCAAGATACCTTCGCGGTGCAAATTGCGTTGCACCGGAAAATTCACCATCTGAGCATCGCGCCCACGCGCCACAATGACGGAGCACTCCAAGGCCAGCGGCAACATTTTTTCAAGCACACAAGGCACTTGCTTCAAGTCTTGCCAAGCAGTGCGCAAAGCTGCGGCATCTTTCACACGCACTTGGCCTTTGCCGTCATAGCCCATGCGCGCAGTTTTCAAAATACCAGGCAGCAAATTTTGCGACACAGCGGCTTCTAATTGCGCAGCAGAGTCAATCACGGCATAAGGCGCGCAAGGCACAGCGCATTTGACGAAGTGCGCTTTTTCTGCCGCCCGGTCTTGGGCAATGGCCACCGCATCGGCACCGGGTGACACGGGTCTGGACTTGGCCAGTTCGCGCAATGATGGCGCAGGCACATTTTCAAACTCAGTGGTAATGGCAGCGCTGCAGGCGGCCAATTGCTGCAGCCCAGAAGCATCGGTGTAATCGGTTTGAATGTGGCGATGGCTGACACGGCCCGCAGGGCTTTGCGCATCAGGGTCTAGCACTGCGGTGAAGTAGCCCATGGTTTGCGCAGCATGCACAAACATGCGACCCAATTGACCACCGCCCATCACGCCCAAGGTCAGGGGTTCGGAGGAGGCAGAGGCAGAAGCAGCGGCATTTCCGCCTGGCAACAAAGACACTGAATTTGTCATGCCACTCATGCACCGCCTAAAGGTGGCAGTGTCATGGCGTTCGCCGCAGCCGTTTGATCTTTTCTGAATTGCGCCAGTTTGGCTTGCAATGCGGCATCGTTTTGGGCCAGCATGGCCACCGCAAACAAGGCCGCATTGGCAGCACCTGCAGCCCCAATGGCAAAGGTGGCCACAGGAATGCCCTTGGGCATTTGCACCATGCTGTGCAAAGAATCGACACCTTGCAAATGTTTGCTGGCCACAGGCACGCCCAGCACAGGCACCACCGTTTTAGCCGCTAACATACCGGGCAAGTGGGCTGCCCCGCCTGCGCCAGCAATGATGGCCAACAAGCCTCGTTCAAGCGCTGTTTCGGCATAAGTGAACATTTCGTCCGGCATTCTGTGCGCAGAAACCACTTTGGCTTCGTGATCGATGCCAAACTGTTGGAGAATCTGCACTGCGTGTTGCATCGTGTCCCAGTCTGAACTGGATCCCATGACCACGCCGATGCGTGTTTTGGCTTTGGATGCTGTGTTTGGCATGTTTGGCTTTGATGAAGCGTTAAAGAAAAATTGTCTCAACTGAATTTCAGTTGAATCCTTGAATTTTAAGGTTTAGGCCATAGGTCTGGTAAATATGATGGATGTCACCGTAGAAACATTTGAAACCGAGGTCATTGCGGCCTCCATGACCACCCCTGTGCTGGTCGACTTTTGGGCCCCTTGGTGTGGCCCCTGCAAAACCTTGGGCCCCCTCTTAGAAAAGATGGAAGTCGCCTATGGGGGCCGCTTCAAATTGGTCAAAATTGACTCTGACCAAGAGCAGCAACTGGCCGCTGCCTTTGGCATCAAAAGCATTCCCACCTGCGTGTTGCTTAAAAACGGCCAACCCGTGGACGGCTTCATGGGCGCCGTGCCAGAGGGCAAATTGCGAGAATTCCTCGACAAACATGTGCCCGGTGAAAACGAGGTCTTGGCCGCTACAGACCTGCAAGAAGCCGAAGCCCTGATGGAATCGGGCGATTTAGAAACCGCACAAGCCAAATTGCTCGAAGCGCTCCAAGCCAACCCCGAAAACGACGATGTGCGCTTTGACTTGGTCAAACTGCTGATCAGCATGGGCCAACTTGAAAACGCCGGCACCGTGCTCAAGCCCTGCTTGTCTCAAATCCCCCTTAAATTGCGCTTCGAAGCTTTGAAGCAGTGGCTCGATGCTTTGGCCTTTGTCACCACCGACCCGATGGGTCAATGGCCTTTGGAAAAGTTTGATGCGCTCATTGCCGCCAACAAGCGAGACTTCGACGCGCGCTTTGCCAAAGCACGCGTGCTCTTGGCCAGCGACGATTGGACAGGTGCCATGGATGAGCTTCTAGAAATCATCATGCGCGACAAAAAATGGAACGACGAAGCAGCGCGCAAAACCATGGTGGGTTTGTTGGAATTGCTGACGCCGGTCGCCCCTAAAGGTGCTGCCGATCACACAGGCAAATCTGCGGGAGGCATTGAACTGATGGGCAAAAGCGCGGTGCAAGAAGACCCGCAAGCGGCCATGGTGTCCAGCTATCGCCGCAAACTCAGCATGATGCTGAATTGATCAGCGCATTTGCTGATTGAATCATCGCGTAGCGCCCGCCTGCGCCTCAATGAGGCTGTGCATGCCGCGAAGCATGCCGGCCATCATCAAGACCTCACCCACCACAAACATGGGGCCCACCAACAAGCCCACCACGTCGTCGACAAACGCAGGCTTGCGGCCCTCAAAAATGTGGCCGACAAACTGAATGATCCAGCCGATCACAAACACGGCCAAACCAGGAAACCATGCAGCGTCATACAACGCCGTCAGGCCCCAGCCCGTTGCAGCATCGGGCGTATGGGCCAAAGCAATCAAAGCACCATTGACCAAGCTGGTGGCCAGGCCCAGCAGCAAGTTGCCACGCGTGAGGTACCAAGGGGTTGAAGACTCCTTTAGACCACTACTTTCCTCAATGAATTCATTGAGTTAGCTGCTTCTTGGTAACTCAAAGTAGTATAGAAGTAGTATGGTTGTGAAATTAAATTTCGGCTCATTTCTCTCGCTAAGTTTCAACACATTTGCACTTTCGAAAGGCCAGCGTAAAAAGTCTTTACGCTTGTGCGTTATGAGCATTTATGGCAACAATCAATGAATTCTTGCCTGGCTAAATTTTTGAGATTTTTCTCGGCAAACATACATCTATATTCATGGTGCAAAAATGGACCAATTTGAAGCGATCGAAAAATTGAAATTTAATTCAAAAATTAAATTGAATGCAACTGCAGAAATTAAAAATATTCTAGATGGGATTGAGAATTCAATCGTTCAATTAAAAAAAGCAAAAGAGCGAAGGAAATTTGAAATAAATTTAGCGGAGTTACAAACTCTTCAACAAAGAGAATTCATAAAAAAAATACTTGGCTTTTTGTACGGCATGTACATTGAAAAATATCTTGAATTATTGAGTGAAGTTGTTATCTCTGTAAATAATGAAAGATTTTTAACCTTCGGACTTGTGGGAAGGACACTTCTAGAAACAACAGCCACACTCAAGCACTACAACAATAAATTACAGGAAATTGCTAGTTCTGCCAAAGACAAGGATAACTTTTCTGCAGATGAGCTCAATGAATTGGCACTTATTCTTGACAAACATTCACGAGGTGGCAGATTTGATTGGTTTCGTTTTTGGACTTCAAACAGAAAAGATATGGCTTCAAATTTAGT
>CANFJC010000072.1 GCA_947447245.1 Comamonadaceae bacterium | reverse complement strand
GCCCACGGTCATGCGCAAGCTGCTGTGCGCCAACTCATCACTGCGGCCCAAAGCGCGCAAGACATAGCTGGGCTCTAGGCTGGCAGAGGTGCAAGCAGAGCCCGATGACACGGCCAAGCCTTTGATGCCCATGATGAGCGACTCGCCTTCAACATAGTTGAAGCTCATGTTGATGTTGTGGGGCACCCGCTTTGTAGGGTGACCATTTAAGAACACTTGCTCAACGTCTTTCAAACCATTGATCAGGCGCTCTTGCAAAGCCTTGGCTTTGGCAATGTCTTGGTCCATCTCTAGGCGTGCAATGCGAAAGGCTTCGCCCATGCCCACAATTTGGTGCGTGGGCAAGGTTCCAGAGCGCATGCCGCGCTCGTGGCCGCCACCGTGCATTTGCGCTTCAAGGCGCACGCGGGGTTTGCGGCGCACATACAAAGCGCCAATGCCTTTGGGGCCGTAGGTTTTGTGGGAGGCCAAGCTCATCAAGTCAACGGGCAAGCTGTTGAGGTCGATGGGCAATTTGCCAGTGGCCTGCGCGGCATCAACGTGAAAGATGATGCCCTTCTCGCGGCAAATGGCGCCAATGGCGGGAATGTCTTGAATCACGCCAATTTCGTTGTTGACGAACATGACGCTGACCAAAATGGTGTCGGGGCGCAAAGCGGCCTTGAAAACATCGAGGTTGAGCAAACCATCTTCTTGCACATCAAGGTATGTGACTTCAAAGCCTTGACGCTCTAGCTCGCGCATGGTGTCAAGCACGGCTTTGTGTTCTGTCTTCACAGTAATCAGGTGCTTGCCGCGGCTTTTGTAAAACTGCGCTGCGCCTTTTAAAGCCAAGTTGTTGGACTCGGTGGCACCACTGGTCCAGACAATTTCGCGGGGGTCGGCGCCGATGAGTTCGGCCACATCGACACGGGCTTTTTCAACGGCCGCTTCGGCTTCCCAGCCCCAAGCGTGGCTGCGGGATGCAGGGTTGCCAAAGTGCTCGCGCAACCAAGGAATCATGGCATCAACCACGCGCGGATCACAGGGATTGGTGGCGCTGTAGTCGAGGTAAATGGGGAAATGAGGTGTGGAATTCATGCTTGAAAACTTCTCAAGATTTAACAAAGGTGTTGCCCAGAGCGAACACAGAATTGGGTGCGTTGACACGAATGCTCTGTGACACAGGCATGGCAGAAATAGCGCGCTTGATGGCGGGCTTGTCTTCAATGGTGTGGCCTGCTGCCAATTGGTCGTCGACCAATTTTTGCAAATTGACGGAGTCTAAAAACTCCACCATGCGAGAGTTCAAAGCCGACCACAAATCATGGGTCATGCATCGGCCGCTGCTGCCATGGCAGTTTTCTTTGCCGCCGCAATGGGTGGCATCGATGGGCTCATCAACCGACAAAATGATATCGGCCACAGTAATTTCAGAAGCCTTTTTGGCCAAGGTGTAACCACCGCCAGGGCCCCGAGTGGACTCGACCAACTGGTGGCGGCGAAGCTTGCCAAACAACTGCTCTAAGTAAGAGAGGGAGATTTCTTGCCTTTGGCTGATAGCCGCCAGCGTGACCGGGCCGGAATGGTGTCGCAGGGCCAAATCGATCATGGCGGTGACCGCAAATCGACCTTTGGTGGTAAGGCGCATGGCTATTTCCTAGGATGTTGACTAATTTGCTCGACTATAGCAGAACTTGACCAGATTAGTAGGGATATGAATTGAAGGTCTTTATGCTTTGAGCACCAAAACGTTGTCGGTGCCCGGCGCCCCGAAGGCCTGAGCTTTCAGCATTTGCAACTGATCCCGAACTTGGGCGGCTTTCTCGAAATCGAGGTTTTTGGCATGCTCCATCATCTGCTTTTCAAGCTGTTTGATAGCTTTAGACACATCTTTCTCGCTCATATCCTCTACTTTGGCCCGCTGCACGGCTTCTTTTTCCAAGCGATCGGCTTCCTTACCGGCCTTCTCGCTATAGACCCCATCAATCAGGTCACGCACTTCTTTCACAATGCTGCGCGGCGTGATGCCCATGGCCAAGTTGTGGGCCACTTGCTTGGTGCGGCGGCGCTCCGTTTCGCCAATGGCTTTTTTCATGGAGTCGGTCATGCGGTCGGCGTACAAAATGGCACGGCCATGCAAATTGCGAGCGGCACGGCCAATGGTTTGAATGAGGCTTCGCTCAGACCTTAAGAAACCTTCTTTGTCGGCATCCAAAATGGCCACCAGAGACACCTCTGGAATGTCCAAGCCTTCGCGCAGCAAGTTGATGCCCACCAAAACATCAAACGCACCTAAGCGCAAATCGCGCAAAATTTCAACGCGCTCTACCGTGTCAATGTCGGAGTGCAAGTAGCGCACTTTCACACCGTTGTCTGACAGGTAGTCGGTCAGTTGTTCGGCCATGCGTTTGGTCAAAGTGGTAATAAGCACACGCTCGTGTTTTTCGGCGCGAATTCGAATTTCTTGCAGCACATCGTCCACTTGGTGAATGGCGGGGCGCACTTCCACTTCGGGGTCTACCAAACCAGTGGGCCTGACCACCTGCTCGACCACTTTGCCTGCATGCGTTTTTTCGTAATCGGCAGGTGTGGCCGACACAAAAACGCATTGACGCATTTTGGTTTCAAACTCTTCAAATTTAAGTGGTCTGTTGTCTAAGGCACTGGGCAAGCGAAAGCCGTATTCCACCAGCGTGGTTTTACGCGCGCGGTCGCCGTTGTACATGGCGTTGAGTTGGCCAATCATTTGATGGCTCTCGTCCAAGAACACCAAAGCATCGAGGGGCATGTAGTCGGTCAAGGTGCTGGGTGCGGCGCCGGGTTCAGCACCCGACAAATGGCGCGTGTAGTTTTCAATGCCTTTGCAGTGCCCTACTTCACTCAGCATTTCCAAGTCAAATCGGGTGCGTTGCTCTAGGCGCTGGGCTTCGACCAACTTGCCCATGCCCACCAACTCTTTAAGCCGCTCGGCCAACTCTACTTTGATGGTTTCAACGGCCGCCAAAACCTTGTCGCGCGGTGTGACGTAATGGCTGGAAGGATAGACCGTGAAGCGCGGAATTTTTTGACGAATGCGGCCTGTGAGCGGATCAAAAAGTTGCAAGCTTTCAACTTCTTCGTCAAACAATTCAATGCGCACTGCAAGCTCAGAATGTTCAGCTGGAAACACATCGATGGTGTCGCCGCGAACACGAAACTTACCGCGGCTAAAGTCTTGGCCGTTGCGTTGGTATTGCATGCGGATGAGTTGCGAAATCACATCGCGCTGACCCACTTTGTCGCCCGTGCGCAAAGTCATGATCATGCGGTGGTAACTCTCGGGCTCACCTATGCCATAAATGGCCGAGACCGTGGCCACAATGACCACATCTCGGCGCTCCATCAAACTCTTGGTGCATGACAAACGCATTTGCTCAATGTGCTCGTTGATGGCCGAATCTTTTTCAATGAACAGGTCGCGCTGCGGCACATAGGCCTCGGGTTGGTAGTAGTCGTAATAACTGACGAAATACTCCACCGCGTTTTTGGGGAAGAACTCTCTGAATTCTGAGTACAACTGCGCGGCCAATGTTTTGTTGGGTGCAAAGACAATGGCCGGTTTGCCCATTTGGGCAATGACATTGGCCATGGTGAAGGTTTTACCCGAGCCGGTCACGCCCAACAAGGTTTGAAACACTTCGCCATCGTTCAATCCTTCCACCAACTCAACAATGGCGGTGGGTTGATCGCCAGCAGGTGGGTAGGGTTGGTACAACTCAAAGGGCGAGCCTTCGTAATGCACAAACTTGCCCTCAGGGGCTATGTACGGAACCGCCTCGATGGGGGCTTCAGTGGAGACAGGGAATACGGCCATGGAACTTCGTGAGATGTGTCAATTGAGGGCAAAAATGGGGGAAAGAGCCGTTAAAATTAGGGGCAACCCTAAAGCCTAACCTAGGTTTCGGGTTTCTGCCAGTCAGAAACTGCTTTTACAACCTCCCACAAGGACTTTTTTCATGTCTCTGTTTACCGCCGTCGAAATGGCCCCCCGCGATCCTATCTTGGGTTTGAATGAACAATTTGCAGCCGACACCAACCCCAACAAAGTGAACCTCGGTGTAGGCGTGTACTTCGACGACAACGGCAAACTCCCCCTGCTTGAATGTGTGCAATCTGCCGAAAAAGCCATGATGGACAAGCCTACAGCCCGTGGCTATTTGCCCATCGATGGTATCGCGGCCTACGACGCGGCGGTTAAGAGCCTTGTTTTTGGTGCTGACAGCGAGCCCGTAAGCTCTGGCCGCGTGGCCACCGTGCAAGGCATTGGCGGTACTGGCGGCCTCAAAATTGGCGCCGACTTTTTGAAAAAGCTCAGCCCCAACGCCAAGGTCATGATTTCAGACCCTAGCTGGGAAAATCACCGCGCTTTGTTTACCAATGCAGGCTTTCAAGTCGACAGCTATGCCTACTACGATGCCGAAAAACGCGGTGTGAACTTTGATGGCATGTTGGCCAGCTTGAACGCCGCAGCAGCTGGCACCATTGTGGTTTTGCACGCCTGCTGTCACAACCCCACTGGCTACGACATCACAGCCGCCCAATGGGACCAAGTCATTGCAGTGGTCAAGGCCAAAAGCCTCACGCCCTTCCTGGACATGGCCTACCAAGGCTTTGGCCATGGCATCAAGGAAGACGGCGCTGTCATTGGCAAGTTTGTAGCAGCCGGCCTTAACTTCCTGGTGTCCACTTCTTTCTCCAAGAGCTTCAGCTTGTACGGCGAGCGCGTAGGCGCTTTGTCTTTGGTTTGCACCGACAAAGAAGAATGCGGCCGCGTTCTAAGTCAGCTCAAAATTGTGATTCGCACCAACTACTCCAACCCACCCATTCATGGCGGCGCCGTGGTGGCGGCCGTATTGGCCAACCCAGAGTGGCGCGCCACGTGGGAAAAAGAGCTGGGCGATATGCGGGTTCGCATCAAGGCCATGCGCCAAAAGCTGGTCGATGGCCTCAAAGCTGCCGGCGTGAAGCAAGACATGAGCTTCATTACCACCCAAATTGGCATGTTCAGCTACTCTGGCCTGAACAAAGACCAAATGGTGCGCCTGCGCTCTGAATTTGGCGTTTACGGCACCGACACAGGCCGCATGTGTGTAGCCGCCTTGAACAGCAAAAACATTGACTATGTTTGCCAAGCCATTGCCAAAGTTGTCTAAATTTAAGGACAATTTATAAGGAATTGGTGTCACTTGTGTGAATTAAATTAGGTGCGCGACTCCACTTTGCTGGCATTACAACTGCTATATTGCTGCAGTGCAATAAATTAAAGGGTTTCAAGCCATGCTTTACCAAATCTACGAAACTCAACGCTCCGTCATGGAGCCGTTTGCCGACTTGGCTCATACCGCAGCCAAGATGTACAACAATCCGCTGAATCCCTTTGGCCAATCGCAATTGGCGCATCGGGTGTCAGCAGGCTATGAACTGATGCACCGCTTGGGCAAAGATTATGTCAAACCCGAGTTTGGCATTCGCACTGTGCAAGTTGGCAAAGTCGATGTGGCCATTCATGAGCGCATTGAAATTGACAAACCATTTTGCGAGTTGCGCCGTTTCAAACGCTTCACCGATGATGCCGCTACGTTGACTGGCCTGAAGGGCCAGCCCGCTGTCCTGATCGTGGCCCCTTTGTCAGGCCACTATGCCACCTTGCTGCGTGACACCGTCAAGACCATGTTGAAAGATCACAAGGTCTACATCACCGATTGGAAGAACGCACGCCTCGTGCCTTTAACAGACGGCGAGTTTCACCTTGACGATTATGTGAACTATGTTCAAGAGTTCATTCGTCATTTGCAAGGCACTTACGGCAATTGCCATGTGATCAGTGTTTGCCAGCCTACGGTACCCGTGTTGGCTGCTGTGTCACTCATGGCATCGCGCGGCGAAACCACGCCCTTGACCATGACCATGATGGGTGGACCGATCGATGCGCGCAAGTCGCCCACCTCCGTGAACAACTTGGCCACCAACAAGAGTTTCGAGTGGTTCGAAAACAATGTGATTTACAAAGTGCCCGGTAACTTTCCAGGCGCAGGACGTCGCGTCTATCCTGGTTTCTTGCAGCACACCGGCTTCGTGGCCATGAACCCCGATCGCCATGCCACAAGCCATTACGATTACTTCAAAGACCTGATCAAAGGCGATGACGCCAGCACCGAAGCGCACCGCAAGTTCTACGACGAGTACAACGCTGTGCTCGACATGGACGCTGATTATTATTTGGAAACCATCAAGACAGTTTTCCAAGACTACAGTTTGGTGCACGGCACTTGGAACGTTAAAAACCTTCAAGGTAAAAACGAATTGGTGCGCCCTCAAGACATCAGCACTACGGCCATGCTGACGGTGGAAGGCGAGTTGGATGACATTTCCGGTTCGGGTCAAACCGCAGCCGCACATGGTTTGTGCAGCAGCATCAAACCCGCAAATCGCCAGCATTTAGAAGTGGCTGGCGCGGGGCACTACGGTATTTTCAGTGGTCGCCGTTGGCGCGAGACGGTGTACCCTGCTGTTGTCAAATTCATTTTGGCGCACAACGATTCGGACACCAAGAAAAAAGCGGCTCCAAAAAAGGCTGCTAAAACTGCCGCCAAAACTGCACCTAAAGCAGCGGTGAAAGCAGCCGCAAAGCCCACAGCCAAACGCGCAGTGAAAGCCGTTGCCAAAAAAGCGCCTTCACGCAAAAAGTGAGCACGCTGGCTGAACGCATCAACGATGCGCTGCCCCAAACGCAGTGCACCCGCTGCGGCTTCCCCGATTGCAAGGCCTACGCACAGGCCATTGCGCTAGACAACGCCCCCATCAATCAATGCCCTCCTGGGGGCCTTGAGGGCGTTGCCGTTTTGTCCCAAATCACTGGACGTCCAGCCCTGCCTCTGAACCCAGACAACGGCATCGAAGGCCCCATGACGGTGGCCGTGATTGACGAGGCATGGTGCATCGGCTGCACCTTGTGCATCAAGGTCTGTCCCACCGATGCCATCTTGGGCAGCAACAAGGTCATGCACACGGTCATTGAAGCTGCTTGCACGGGCTGCGATTTGTGTTTGCCTTTCTGTCCTGTTGATTGCATTGAGATGGTCCCCATCTCCAACGAGCGCACCGGTTGGTCTGCTTGGTCTGCTGAGTTGGCACAACAAGCTCGCAAGCGATATGAAGCCAGGCAATTAAGGTTGATCGAAGAAGATAAAGAGCACGCAAGCAGACAACAAAGCAAAGCTGAAATGAAGCTGGCTGATTTAGCGGCTCACACTCGCTTCGATGCCGACCCAGCCACCGGGCAAGCCATGAGTTCTGAAAATGCAGACAAAGAAATGGCCCGCAAACGGGCCATCATTGAAGCGGCCTTGGCCAAAGCCAAGGCGCGGCAGAAGTCTTAAAATTTATTTAGGCGTATTGGGCCGCCAAAGCACTAAACGCCTTGACCACTTCTTCGGGCGCTTGCACCAATTCAATCAGAACACCTTCACCGCCAATGGGCAGTTCATCGCTGCCTTTGGGATGAATGAAGCAAATGTCAAAGCCTGCAGCACCTTTGCGAATGCCGCCCGGTGCAAATCGAACACCCTGCTGACTCAGCCACGCCACCGCGACCGGTAAGTTGTCAATCCACAAACCCACATGGTTCAAGGGCGTGTTGTGAACTGCTGGTTTCTTGTCTGGGTCCAAGGGTTGCATCAAATCCACTTCAACCTTGAACGGGCCCACGCCCATGGCGCAAATGTCTTCGTCAACATTTTCGCGGTCACTTTTGTAAGTGCCCGTGAGCTCTAGGCCTAGCATGTCGATCCAGAGTGTTTGCAGTTTGTGCTTGTCAGGGCCGCCAATGGCGATTTGCTGAATGCCCAAGACTTTAAAGGGTCGTGAAACAGGGCTCATGCTTCAAACTCCACAATCACTTGGTCTACGGTGAGTGACTCCCCTTGGGAGGCCATGATTTTTTTCACCACGCCATCGTGCGCGGCAAACAAAATGTTTTCCATCTTCATGGCTTCAATGACAGCCACGCGTTCGCCGGCTTGAACCTTTTGCCCAGCCGTCACGGCCACGTTGACCAACAAGCCGGGCATGGGTGACAACACAAAGCGGCTCATGTCTGGCGGTGTTTTGAAGGGCATCATTTGATGCAACTGAGCCATGCGGGGTGACACCACCAGCGCTTCAATGCGCGTGCCATTGTGTTGAATTTGCAAGGCCAATGGATTTTTAGGTGTGCCGCGCTCGACTTGTGCCGTGAAAGGCTTGCCGTTGACAGTACCACTGATGCGAACATCGTTCAGGCGTGAATGGCTTTCAATGATGTAGTGGCTCTCACCCACCTTGATGATGGCTTTGCCGCTCTGGCCGCGAAACTCGTCCACATGCACAGGGATGTAGCGGTTGTCGCCTTTGGCACCCAGCACCACCACGCTGTAGTCATGACCAATTTGCACATCGTAACCAGGCAATTGGCCACTCAAGTTGGCGGCACGTTCACGTGATTTGCGGCGAACAAATGCCGCCAAGGCGACCAAGAAGTCAGGGTCTTCATGCGGCACATCTTCAGCGCGAAAGCCATGTGCATAGTTTTCTGCAATGAAGCCTGTGTTGAAGTCGCCCGACACAAACTTAGGATGCGCCAACAAAGCCGCTTGGAATGGAATGTTGGAGCTGATGCCGCGAATCACAAAGCCATTGAGTGCTTCGCGCATTTTGGCTATGGCATCGTTGCGATCGGTGCCATGCACAATGAGCTTGGCAATCATCGAATCATAGAACATGGGAATTTCGCCGCCATCTTGCACGCCTGTGTCTACGCGCACACCCAACAGGTCTTGCGTGTTCGACTGAAACATGGTTTGCACAGGCGTTTGAAAGCGCACCAATCGACCCGTAGAAGGCAAGAAGTTGCGGAAGGGATCTTCGGCGTTGATGCGGCACTCAATGGCCCAACCGTTGCGTTTCACATCGGCCTGCGTGATGGGCAATTTTTCGCCATGGGCCACGCGTATCATCATCTCCACCAAGTCGATGCCCGTGATGGCTTCTGTCACGGGGTGCTCTACTTGCAAGCGCGTGTTCATCTCTAGGAAGTAGAAGCTCTGGTCTTTGCCCACCACAAACTCAACCGTGCCGGCTGATTGGTATTGCACCGCTTTGGCCAAGGCCACAGCTTGCTCGCCCATGGCTTTGCGTGTGGCGTCGCTGATGAAGGGAGATGGCGCTTCTTCAATGACTTTTTGGTGACGGCGCTGAATAGAGCATTCACGCTCGTTCAAATAAATCACGTTGCCGTGGCTGTCGCCCAAGACTTGGATTTCAATGTGTCTTGGCTCTTCCACAAATTTTTCAATGAACACACGGTCATCGCCAAATGAGTTGCGTGCTTCGTTTTTGCAAGATGTAAAACCTTCAAAGGCTTCTTTGTCGTTGGCGGCTACGCGCAAGCCTTTGCCGCCGCCGCCTGCCGAGGCTTTGATCATGACGGGGTAGCCTATGCCTTTGGCAATTTCGACAGCGGCTTCTGCCGAGTCAATGGCATCGTTGTAGCCAGGAATGGTGTTGACTTTGGCTTCGTTGGCCAACTTTTTAGAAGCAATCTTGTCGCCCATGGCGGCAATGGAAAAATGGCGCGGGCCAATGAAGGCAATGCCCTCGTCTTCGCAGCGCTTGGAGAAGGCTTCGTTTTCAGACAAAAAGCCATAGCCTGGGTGAATGGCTTGCGCGCCTGTGGCTTTGGCCGCAGCAATGATTTTGTCGGCCACCAAATACGATTCCCGCGAAGCCGCGGGCCCAATCAACACGGCTTCATCGGCCAGCAACACATGGCGGGCTTCTTTGTCGGCTTCGGAGTAAACAGCCACTGTGGCGATGCCCATTTTCTTGGCGGTGGCAATGACACGGCATGCAATTTCACCGCGGTTGGCTATCAAAATTTTGGTAAACATATTTTTTCCTTATGGCGTTTCAGTTCAAGCGATGTCGGTCATTGCGCTTAAAGCGGAATGTTGCCGTGCTTGCGCCATGGGTTTTCAACTTTCTTGTCTTTCAACATGACCAATGAGCGGCAAATGCGTTTGCGTGTTTCACTGGGTTGAATCACATCATCAATGAAGCCACGTGCGCCTGCCACAAAGGGGTTGGCAAAACGGTCTTTGTATTCCGCTTCACGCGCTGCCAACTTCACAGGATCGTTTTTATCTTCGCGGAAAATAATTTCCACCGCGCCCTTGGCCCCCATCACCGCAATTTCGGCGTTCGGCCATGCAAAGTTCACATCGCCTCTGAGGTGTTTAGACGACATCACGTCGTAGGCCCCGCCGTAGGCTTTGCGGGTGATGACCGTGATTTTTGGCACGGTGCACTCTGCATAGGCGTAAAGCAATTTGGCGCCATGCTTGATGATGCCGCCGTATTCTTGTGAAGTGCCAGGCATGAAACCAGGCACGTCTACGAAAGTGATCACAGGAATGCTAAATGCATCGCAAAAGCGCACAAAGCGGGCGGCTTTGATCGAGCTCTTAATGTCCAAGCAACCGGCCAGCACCAAGGGTTGGTTGGCCACGATGCCAACCGTTTGGCCAGCCATGCGGGCAAAACCAATCAAGATATTTCTGGCGTAATCGGGTTGAAGCTCAAAGAAGTCGCCGTCGTCAACGGCCTTCAAAATAAGCTCTTTCATGTCATAGGCTTGGTTGGCATTCAAAGGCACCAAGGTGTTCAAGCTTTGATCGAGCCTGTCGGTAGGATCGCCACTGGCCCGCATGGGCGATTTTTCGCGGTTGTTGAGGGGCAAGTAGTTGTACAAGCGACGCAACATGAGCAAAGCTTCCACGTCGTTCTCAAAAGCCATGTCGGCCACGCCGCTTTTGGTGGTGTGGGTCAATGCACCGCCCAACTCTTCGGCTGTCACTTCTTCATGCGTCACCGTCTTCACCACTTCAGGGCCCGTGACGAACATGTAAGAGCTGTCTTTGACCATGAAAATAAAGTCGGTCATGGCCGGTGAGTAAACGGCACCGCCGGCGGATGGGCCCATGATCATGCTGATTTGCGGAATCACACCGCTGGCCATGACGTTGCGCTGAAACACTTCGGCATAGCCACCCAAAGAAGCCACGCCTTCTTGAATGCGCGCACCACCTGAATCGTTCAAACCAATCACAGGCGCACCCACCTTCATGGCT
>CANFJC010000071.1 GCA_947447245.1 Comamonadaceae bacterium | reverse complement strand
GGCCTAGCAAAGCCCATTTAAAGGGCTGCTCAATTTTGCGCATCAACTCGCCCACATCTGCATGCCAGTGTCCAAAATCTTGAAGCAGCTCTTCGTGTGTGCCCTGCTCTGTCCATGACTCTCCGCGCCAGCCATCTTTTTCAATGATGCCCACCACGTTCATCAACTCGCCACCGCGCACAGGATAGGTGATGACGTGTGCGCCAGGCCCCACCCAATTGGTGCCCACTTGGGCTTGTAAATGCGACGAAATGCTATGAATAGGAACCAGCCCGCGCCATGCCAGCAAGCCGGTAAATTGCGCTTTGTCTTCGCCCAATAATTTCTCTCGCAAAACAGAATGAACCCCATCTGCTGCAATCAGTCCGAAGGCTTGGTATTGGCTAGCATCTTGCAACTCAAAGCTGGCGCCAGAATCTGTGCTGTGCGCGGAAACAACCCGCGCATTCAATCGAACAGGTTTGTCTGAACGTGCATTGAATGCCTCCAACAAAATCTTGTGCAAGTCGCCTCTGTGCACCATCCAATAAGGCGCCCCAAAACGCGACAGGCAGTCGTCTCCCAGATCAAACAACTTCCAGCGCTGCCCTGTATTCCACATGCGAATTTCTTTACCCTTGGCCTGACACACCACAGGCAGCAAAGCTTTTTCCAAACCTAAACTTTGAAGCACCCTTGTGCCGTTAGGAGAAATTTGCAAGCCCGCGCCGACTTCACCCAACTGAGAAGCTTGTTCGTAAACGTCAACCTTGAAACCCTGCTGCAAAAGTGCAAGCGCAGTGGTCAGTCCTGCAATGCCTGCACCTGCTATGGCAATTCGCTTTTCAGTCATTCTGCTTTGATGTTGTTTTCTTTGGCCACTTGAGTCCACAGTTGAATTTCTTGCGAAATGACTTTGGCGAAATCTGCAGATGTGCCGCCTACAGGTTTGATGTCCAATTTGGCCATGCGCTCTTGCACATCAGGCAAAGCCATGATGCGAGCCACTTCTTCTTGCAATCGCTTCACCACAGGTGCAGGCGTGCCCGCAGGTGCCAACAAACCACTCCAAAAATTCACCGACAAATCAATGCCTTGTTCTTTCAAGGTGGGCACTTGCGGATAGGCCGCAAGGCGCTGCTCTGAGGTCACACCCAATGCGCGCAATTTACCGGCCATTAACAAGGCGGCAATGGGCCCAGAATCAATCAAAGTCATTTGTACTTCTTGTGTCAACACCGCATTGATAGAAGGGGCACTGCCTTGGTATGGCACGTTCAAGGCCTTCAAACCCGTTTTTGTTTTGACCAACTCCATGACCAATTGAAACGAAGCAGATGGGTAAGAATAATTGAACTTGCTTGGATTGGCTTTGCTCTGGGTCACCAATTCAGCCAGTGTTTTGGCGGGTGATGCTTCATTGACTGCCAAAATCATGGGGAATGAACCCGCCAATGAAATGGGCGTCAAATCTGTGATGGGGTTGTAGGCCAATTTGGCCACCAAGGCTGGATTGAACACAATCGGACCGCTTGCAGCCATCAGCAAGGTGTAGCCATCGGGAGGCGACTTCACCACCAACTCGGTGCCGACTGCTGCGCCAGCGCCTGGTTTGTTTTCAACCAAAACGGATTGGCCCAAAGCAGGCGCTAATTTCTCTGCCACAACGCGCGCCAAAATATCATTGGCGCCACCTGGCGCATACGGCACCACAATGCGAACCGCTTTGGTGGGCCAAGCATTTTGTGCGTGCGTCGTTCCGAAAAGACCGGTCAACACAAGCAGTGCCAAACCCAACACTGTGTTGCGCTTGTGGTCTAAAAATTTGTATTTTTTCATGTCAATCTCCTGTCTGTACTGAGTCAATGCGTAAGTTTGAATTGGATGAGCCTAAGCTCTAAAGAGGGTTCAATCAGAGGGGTGTAATTCGCACATGAAGCAAGGCACTGCGCCCTGCATCCAAGGCCGCCAAACACCGTGCAATGGCAGCATCTACTTGTGCAGGATCTACCAATCTTTCACCATGTGCCCCAGCCGCTTCGGCAATGGCTGCAAAGTCTGTGGGGTAGCCCAAATCAGAAGCAAACTGGTTGGTGCCCTTGGCTTGGCCTTGTGGGTACATGCGCAGGGTTGACTCTTTCACAGCCGACCACCCGCCGTTGTCCAAGAGCACCGTCAAAATAGGCAAACCATACTGACTGGCAACGGCATAGACTGAGCTTGGATTGCTGAAGTAAAAAGAACCATCGCCCACAAAATGAATCACCCTGTTGTCAGCTTGCGCCAGCTTCATGCCCAGCGCTGTGCCTGCAGAAAAACCCAGGCCACCCCCCGACAAGCCCATCAAACTGCCTGGCACCTCGCGCGGTATTTGCTCAAACACGGCCATGGTGTTGCGAATGGCTTCATTCAAGACCATGTCTTGCAAACGGATTTGCCGCCCAATGGCGGCACACAGGTAATGCGGGTTGATGGCATTGACGATGCCCGGTGCTTGGGCCAGAGATGCTGCCCTTTGTCGGTTTTGCGCATGGGCAGCTTGTAAGGCCAAAGCTCTGGCTGCTGCTTTTGTTTTGAACGCTGGCGTGGCGCTGGCTTCAATGATTTCAATCAATTGCGTGATCAATCGAACACTGTCGCCCTCGATGCGCGCATTCAATGGAAAACCCCACATGGGAATATCGCGCTTGATGGCATCCACATCTAGCTGAGCCCAATAAGCATTGGGATTGACCCGCGTCGTTTTGGGAATCCAAGGCACGTCAACATCGACCAACAATCCAAAGTCGGCTTGCTCGGTGAATGCCGCTGGGTTGTAGCCCGCAAAATAGGGCGAGTCACGCCGTATGTTCATGTAAATGGAATTGAATTCACAAACCCGCATGCCACACAAAATGGCCAATTTTTCAATCAGTTCAGGCGCTTGGTGGTTTCTGCCTGCATAGGAGGTGACCAACATGGGGTTCTCAGAACGCATGAGCTGTTCTGCAATGGCGCGAACAGCAGATGGGTCTGCACCTTGAGCTTTGACCGGCAAATGATTTTGGTGACCGAACGCACCTACGCTGGCAGCGTCAACGGGTGCTGCCAAAACTTCTCTGGGCAATGTGAGGTAGACAGGCCCTGTCGGGTCACTTTGCATGACCGCGCCAGCCCTAGACACCACTTCATGCGCCATAGAGGGCCATGCCAAGTTGTATTCCCATTTGACATAGGGTCTCACCACACTGGCTTGGTCAAAGGGTTCTTGAATGAAATGCACATAGGTGTCACGGCCACCTGTTGCATCATCGAAGGTGCTCATGGGCGCGCGACCCGCAATGAGCAGCACAGGAATGCGTGTGCGGCAAAGATTGTGCAAGCCCATGGCAGCGTTGGCAGTGCCTGCATCGACGTGAACCAACACTGCCTGACCACGCCCTGTTGCAACGGCATAGCCGCCCGCCATGTGAACCGCTGTATTTTCATGAGGACACAAAATCAACTTTGGAAATGCGCCGCCTTGCTCGCGCCAATGCGCCATCTCTTCAATCAAGGGCGCATGGTCGGTGCCCAAATTGCAAAACAAATATTCAATGCCTAAATCAACCAAGCCTTGCAGCAAGTCGTTGGCGGCGGTGCGGATGTATGCTTGAGTCATAAATTATTTATTAAATAGTCCAGCCGCCTTCACAACAGGCAACATTTGTTTGAGTTCAGTTTCAATTCTGTGTTTGACAACTTCGGGCCCTGCGCTATCGCTTTCGTGGCCCAACTTGGCAAATGCCTCACGGGTGCTGGGCATTTCCAAATACTTTTTCAACTCTTGACCCACTCTGGTCACGATGTGGGCTGGCGTCTTGGCCGGTGCATACAGCGCCATCCAAATTTCAAATTCGATGCCAGGGTAGCCCGCTTCAGCCAAGGTGGGAATTTCAGGCATAAAGCGTGATCTTTGGTTCGATGCCACCGCCAAAGCGCGCAAAGTACCGGCTTGAATTTGACCTTTCACAGGCGCAAGGTCGGCCATGACCATGACCACCCGACCTGTGACCAAATCAGAAATGGCAGGCGGAAATCCTTGATAAGGAACATGGATCATGTCAACGGCCGCACTTTGCGTCAGCATGGCCGTTCCCACATGTCCCATCGAGCCAATGCCATTGCTGGCATAAGGCAGCCTGCCTGGTTTGGACTTGGCATCCGCCATCAGTTCTTTGAGTGTGTTGTAGTTGTTGGCGGGGGCCGTGATTAAGAAGAAGGGCAAGCGCGAGATCATGCCGACAGGCACAAAATCAAGCAGCGGATCAAACGGCAATTTACCCGGATGGGTCAGTGGCAACAAAGACATGGTGGAGCCGCCTGTAAGCAGGAAGGTATAACCATCTGGCGCCGCACGTGAAACCATTTCAGCACCGATGACCGTGCCCCCACCCGGCTTGGGATCGACCACCACCGATTGGCCCAAAACGGTGCTCAGGTGTTGCGCCACCAGTCTGGCTGCGGCATCAACGCCGCCGCCCGCTGGGTAAGGCACCACAATGCGAACCGATTTAGCGGGCCAATCTTGCGCCAAGCTCAAGAAAGGGAGCATGCACAAAACCAGAAAACAGGTGAACTGACGAAAAAAGTACGTCTGCATGGGTTTGCCATTCCAACAAAAAATGTGTCACCGCACGCTATCACGCCACCCTCTTTGAGGAAATGATGGAAACCCCAAGCTCGTGAGTTTGTGTCACAAAAAATCGAATTCTCGTTCTCTCTGCTAACAGTGGCGCCCTACCTCCGTTCAAGCCCTGATTGCAATTGAAGAAACTCAAAGCTAAAGTCACCCCCAATTAGGAGCTCGTATGCGCATGCGTTTGATTCACTGGATGTCTTTCGGTTTGATGGCCTTGTCTGGGTCTCTGACCTGCCTTTCAGCAGTTGCTCAAGGGGCAGACTACCCTTCGAAGCCCATCAAAATTGTGGTGACCTTTCCGCCTGGTGGAAGCTCCGATGCCATCATCCGAATTTTGTCGACACGGCTCAATGACAAATTGGGACAAGCCTTGGTCATTGACAACCGGCCAGGCGCGGGCGGCAACATTGGCCTGAGTGTGGTGGCCAAGGCTGCCCCAGACGGCTACGTATTGGGCGTAGGTGCTGCGGGTGGGCTGACTGCCAATTCAAGTCTTTACCCTCAAATGCCTTTTGACGTGGCCAAAGATTTTCAGCCCATCACCATGTTGGCCGCCATTCCGTTTGTCTTGGTAGGTCACCCCTCCGTGCCAGCAGACAACATGCAACAGCTGATTGCCTATGCCAAGTCGCAGCCTGGCAAAGTATCGATTGGCCACGGCGGCAATGGCACCGCCATGCATTTGTCGACGGCTTTGTTCACTCAAATGTCGGACCTCAAAATGATCGAAGTCCCTTACCGCGGCTCTGGCCCTGCCGCCATGGACACGCTGTCTGGGCAAATTCAATTGTCAATCACGGACCTGGCTGCCGCCCTGCCCCACATCAAAGCGGGCAAGTTGAAAGCTTTTGCCGTGACCAGCCCCAAACGGCTGAGCAACTTGCCTGAAGTCCCCACACTTTCTGAAAGTGGTTTGACGGGCTATGACTCAACGGGATGGTTTGGTTTGGTGGCTCCCGCAGGAACACCTGCGGCCATCATTCAACGACTGAACACAGAATTTACCGCCGCCTTGAATGACGAGGCCATCAAAACACAAATGCGGCAAAATGGCATGGAGCCTGTTGCGACGACCACGGAAGGGCTGGATGCCTACATCAAGAGCGAAACCCAAAAATGGGCCAAAGTGATTCGCCAAGCCAACATCAAACTGAACTGAAGCATTTATGAATTTGAAATTTGACAGCGATGTGCTGGTGGTCGGTGCGGGTCCTGTTGGCTTAACTTTGGCGATGGACCTGGCACGCAGAGGCGTCAAAGTTCACATCGTTGAGGTTCGCCAATTTGCAGAGCCACCCAACGTCAAGTGCAACCATGTTTCGGCCAGAAGCATGGAAAATTTTCGAAGACTGGGTGTTGCGCCTAGCTTGCGTGACGCGGGGTTGCCAGAAGACTATCCCAACGACGTGGTGTTTCGCACCGCCATGACGGGCACAGAACTCACACGCATTCCCATTCCTTGTCGCAAAAACAGGTACACAGAAAGAGGCGGGCCCGATACCGAATGGGACACGCCAGAGCCACCTCACAGAATCAACCAAATTTACCTAGAGCCTTTGCTTTTAAAACACGCTGTGGCACAAGATGGCGTGACCCTGATCAATCGAACGCAAGTGACCGATTTCATTCAAGACGAAGATGGCGTCAATGTCACTTTGCAAAATTTGGACACCCAAGTGAGCCAAGTTTTGCGGGTTCACTATGTGGCAGGCTGTGATGGTGGCAGCTCGTTTGTGCGCAAAAAAATAGGCGCCAAACTGGAAGGCACAGAAGTCATACAGCGCGTTCAATCGACCTACATTCGCGCGCCCCAATTGGCTGCTCTTTTGCCCGGCAAACCCGCATGGTGCTACTACTCTGTGAACACACGGCGCTGCGGCACGGCATTCGCCATTGATGGCCATACAAGCTGGCTGGTTCACAACCACCTGCATCCTGACGAACCTGAATTTGATTCTGTCGATCGCGATCAATCCATTCGACATATTTTGGGTGTGGACGAACATTTCGAATACGACATCATCACCAAAGAAGATTGGGTGGGCAGAAGGTTGCTGTCCAATCACTTTCGCGATCGCCGCGTGTTTTTAGCAGGCGATGCCGCACACCTTTGGGTGCCCTATGCAGGCTATGGCATGAATGCAGGCATTGCAGATGCCACCAACTTGGCGTGGCTTCTGGGTGCGGTCGTCAATGGATGGGCAGACCCAGGCATCTTAGATGCCTATGAAGCCGAACGGCATCCCATCACTGAGCAGGTTTCTCACTTTGTGATGAACCACGCACAGAAGATGATCAAGGCAAGGCGTGCTGTTCCGCACAACATTGAGGCCTTAGATGCTGAAGGTGCAGCAGCGCGCGAGTTGGTGGGTACAGAAGCCTATGACTTGAATGTGCAGCAGTTTTGTTGTGAAGGCTTGAACTTCGGTTACTTTTACGAAAAATCGCCCATTATTTTTCACGAGGCCGAGCCTGCTCCAGCTTACACCATGGGCTCGTTCACGCCCTCCACAGTGCCTGGTTGTAGAGCGCCTCATTTTTGGCGAGACAACGGCACCTCGCTTTACGATTCATTGGGCAATGGCTACAGCCTGCTTCGATTTGACAGCCAGATTGAGGTGCAAGAACTCTTGGCGCTGGCTGAAGCATCGAACATGCCCCTGGATCTGATCGATTTAGAAGACGAGGCCCACAAACCTTCAGCTTATGAGCACCCATTGGTTTTGTGCAGAACAGATCAGCACGTGGTTTGGCGGGGTCACGCGTTGCCGCATTCGCTGCCAGAATTCATGTCATTCCTTCGCGGCCAAGCTGTTTAAGTTGCGTCAATGATCAGTGCTGGGTCGACCCGTCTGACGCGTTGGTCAATGTAGTAACCACCATACTCGGTGTACTTTAAAACAGCACATCCGCATTGTTGGCAGCCATACACATCGGCGCGGTTGTAAGGGAAATAGTTCAAGGCAATGGGCGCCTGTGGCGAGTCATAACGCGTGCCGTTTGGGTGAAACTCTTCGAAGCTCAGCTCAGACTCACCATCCGCCAACTCGCGGCGCAATGTGCCTTCAAGTTTCAGTTGTTTGGCTGGCCAGCGGTCATTGCTGACGCTTTCCCAGCCTTTGCAAATTTTGAGTGGGCAAGAACATTGTTCCACTGGCTTAGTGGCAAGCGCTTTGAGTTGGCTTGAATTCAATGGCAATGACGGTCCGTCAGACATATTCAATTCTTATTGTGGTGTGAGTACCGTGAAAAAATAGCACATGCGCATTTGAAAAAAAGTGACCAACAGGCATCTTTTTTGCATGAGTATCGTAGGATACTGGAATATTGCACCAATTTAGTACTTACACATGACCTGGTCTTTGCTTGCTCGAGAAACTGATGGCACTTTCGGTGTGGCCATTGCCTCGAAATTTTTTGCGGTGGGTGCCTTGTGCGTTCACACACAACGCGGCGTTGGCGCAGTATCCACACAAGCTCTCATGAATCCATTGCTGGGCCCTCTGGGTCTCAAACTCATGCAAAGCGGCACGACATCACAGCAAGCGATTCACGATTTATTGCAGACAGATGCGGGCAGTGCCCAAAGGCAAGTCCATGTGCTGCCCCTGCATGGAGAGGCTGCTGCCCATACCGGAGAATCTTGTATCGATTGGTGTGGCCATGTATCAGGCCAAAATTTCAGCATTGCAGGCAACATGCTGGCAGGCCCTCAAGTTCTGGCAGAAACAGCCAGAGTATTCCAAGCCACAGAGGGCATGCCGCTGGCCGAGAGACTCATTTTGGCCATGCAAGCTGGCGAAGATGCTGGCGGTGACAAGCGAGGCAAACAATCGGCCGCGCTCAGAATTCATGCGGACGAAGATTACCTCCAACTCGATCTTCGTGTCGATGACCACGAAGATCCTCTTTTGGAACTCCAACGTTTGTATGACAAAAGTCTAGAGCGCTTCCAACCGTTTTTAAGCTGCCTGCCTGGCAGACACAATCCGGTGGGCCTGACAGATCGCGCCCTCATTGACGCTCAAATTGAACGCTTTCATCAAGCGCGACTTAAACCATGAGCAGCCCCTCACAAGCGTCTACCGTTCTTCAGGTCGAGGATTTGATCACCAGCTTCGACACCGACGCAGGCGAGCTGACGGCGGTGGATGGCGTCAGTTTCAGTGTGGCTGCAGGTCAAACCTTGGCCATTGTGGGCGAGTCGGGTTGCGGCAAAAGTGTCACCTCTTTGTCCATCATGGGCCTCTTGGCCAAGCCAGCAGGCTCTGTTCGCAGCGGCTCCATTCAATTTGAAGGCCAAGAATTGGTGGGTGCACCAGCCAGTCAGTTGCAAAATCTGCGCGGCAATCGAATGGCCATGATTTTTCAAGAACCCATGACCTCACTCAACCCTGCTTTCACAGTGGGTGAGCAAATTGTGGAAGGCCTCATGCGGCATCTGCCACTCGACAGAACCCAAGCCACCCAGCGCGCTTTGGAAATGCTCCAAAAAGTTCGAATTCCAGCACCAGAGAAAAGACTCGACGACTATCCGCACCAATTGTCGGGCGGTATGCGGCAAAGGGTCATGATTGCCATGGCCCTTTCCTGCAATCCCAAATTACTGATTGCAGACGAACCCACCACTGCCTTGGACGTCACCATTCAAGCGCAAATTCTAGATTTGATGCGCACTTTGCAAGATGAAACCCAAACAGCCATTGTGCTCATCACCCACGATTTGGGTGTTGTGGCGGAAGTGGCTGATCACGTGGTGGTGATGTATGCCGGCCAAGTGGTTGAGCAAGCGCCGGTGCAAGCTTTGTTCGATACGCCACAGCATCCCTACACCGTGGGTCTGCTTGGCTCCATTCCCAGCCTAGATGAAGTGCAAGGCAGGCTGGCCTCCATTGAAGGACAGGTGCCCAATCCTTTGAACCGCCCATCGGGTTGTGCATTTGCACAACGCTGTCCGTTTGTCCAAGAGGCTTGTCTCAGTCACAAACCAAAGCTCACAGAGCTGACTAGTGGCCATTGGAGCGCCTGTTTGCGGGCCCCCCTCAAAGCAGAAACATTGATGCCTTATGCCCCACATTGAGTCACCCCTGCTGAAGGTTCACGGACTGGTCAAACATTTTCCAGTCAATGCGGGATGGTTTGAGCGAAACCCCAACAAGGTTCGCGCAGTGGATGGCATCGACATCCATTTGAATGCGGGCGAAACCTTAGGTGTGGTGGGAGAGTCAGGTTGTGGCAAGTCCACACTGGGCCGGTTGGTGCTTCGGCTCATCGAACCCACCCAAGGGAACGTGGTTTTTGCGGGCCAAGATTTGTGCGGTTTGTCTGCAGATCAATTGCGTTCTCAGCGCAAAGAAATGCAAATCATTTTCCAAGACCCCTTCTCGTCGCTCAATCCGCGCATGACGGTCTATCAATGTTTAAGCGAACCCTTAAAGCTGCACAACTTGCATACTGGGCGGCACACAGAACGCGTGCAAGAGTTGTTGAAACTGGTGGGCTTAGCGCCTGAACATGCTCAGCGCTATCCGCATGAATTCTCGGGTGGTCAACGGCAACGCATCGGCATTGCACGTGCTTTGGCCGTAGAGCCAAAATTGATTGTCTGCGACGAAGCCGTTTCTGCGCTCGATGTATCAGTGCAAGCCCAAGTTGTGAACTTGCTGCAAGACTTGCAAAAGCGATTTGGCTTGGCGTATCTTTTCATTGCCCACGACTTGGCTGTTGTGAAACACATTGCCGACCGAGTGGCTGTGATGTACTTGGGCCGAGTGGTGGAGCTGGCAGACAAGCACCAACTCTTTGAGCAACCTCGTCACCCTTATACACAAGCTCTTTTAAGTGCCATTCCCAGGCCGAACCCCGGAATCAAGAAACAGCGCACCCTTTTGGGTGGTGATGTGCCAAGTCCCATGAATCCTCCCACGGGTTGCCACTTTCACACGCGATGCCCGCATGCAACTGAACTGTGTCAAACAACAGTGCCGGCCATTCAATTGAACGGAACGCATCAAATTGCTTGCCACTTCTGGCAAGATTTGCCCATCCCCGATTCAGTCATCTTTCAACCCAATATGAGCCGCGATGCGCAACATTTGAAATTGTTGCAATCTGCATTTGTGCAAACCCCTTAATTTTTTCACTGGAGATATGTCATGACTTTCAAACCTCAAAAGTATTTGCTTGTGCCGCTAGCGCTTTTTATGGCCTTGGGTCAAGGCGTGGCCAGCGCGCAAACCTTGCGCATTGGCCTGGCAGAAGACCCTGATGTCCTTGACCCCACCTTAGCGCGCAGCTTTGTGGGTCGAGTTGTTTTTGCATCGCTGTGTGACAAGTTGTTTGACATCGATGAAAAACTGAACATCTTGCCGCAATTGGCTTCGAGCTACGAGTGGTCAGCCGACAGCAAAGCGCTCACACTCAAAATTCGGCAAGGTGTTACTTTCCACGACGGTGAAAAGCTTGATGCTGCTGCTGTGAAGTTCAACATTGAGCGCCACAAAAATCTGCCCGGATCAAATCGCAGAGGCGAATTAGCGCCCGTCACCACTGTTGATGTCATTGACGCCAATACCGTTCGTTTGAATTTGAGC
>CANFJC010000070.1 GCA_947447245.1 Comamonadaceae bacterium | reverse complement strand
CGTCTTGTTGGGTTTAACCTGCGCCGTTTTCATCACGTCCAACCAACCCCTTAAAGGCGTCACCACATTGCTGCTTGGACTTTTGGTGGCCTGTGTGGGTCTAGGTAATCCTGCAGGCTTTCCTCGCTTTACCTTTGGCAATGCCGAAATGACCGGCGGCATTGGCATGATTGCCATGATGATTGGCATGTTTGCCATTTCTGAAATCATTCGCTTTGTCATCGACACCAGTCCGCCAGCCGAGTTGGTTGTTGAAAAAATCGGCAGCGTTTTAGCGGGGCAATGGGAGTTGGCCAAAAAATACCCTGTGCAAATTCTTCGTGGCAGTGTCTTGGGCACCGCAGTAGGCGCATTGCCAGGTGCGGGCGCAGACATTGCTGCTTGGATGTCTTATGCCATGAGCAAAAAATTCTCCAAAGAACCGGAGAAGTTTGGTACGGGCCATGTGGAAGGCATTGTGGAATCGGGATCCGCCAACAACAGCGCCTTGGCGGGCGCTTGGATTCCTGCTTTGGTGTTTGGCATTCCTGGCGACTCCATCACAGCCATTGTGATTGGCGTGCTCTACATGAAAAACATGAACCCTGGCCCCACGCTGTTCACCACCAATCCGCAAAACATTTACGCGGTATTTTTGCTCTTCATTGTGGCCAACATCATCATGATCCCGCTTGGCATTTTGTGCATCAAAGTTTCAAAGCGTATTTTGCGCGTGCCCAGAGAAATCCTCATGCCGCTTATTTTGCTGTTCTGCGTGGTCGGTACATTTGCCATCAACAACTCCATGTTTGAAGTCGGTGTCATGTTGGTTGCCGGCATTTTGGCCTATGTTTTAGAAGCCAATCATTTCCCCATTGCACCGGCTATTTTGGGCGTGGTGCTGGGTGGCATGCTGGAAGAAAATTTCATCACCTCCATGATCAAAGCCAATGGCGACTTAACTGCTTTCTTTGCACGGCCTATAGCGCTAAGCCTTGCCATTTTGAGCATCTTGGTATGGACCTGGCCTTTGATTGCCAAGTTATGGTCTAAACCAAGCCCTTCTCAAATGGCCTGAGGTGCCTCAAGCTTGAATTTGCTGGCCCATGGCAACAGCATGGGCATGATGCTGGGATAAAGCGTCAAACCGTTTAAGAGGCTGTCAGCTTTATGTTGCAAGCCTCTTTCGCCAGGTGTCCTGACTGGCTGACCAAGCTTGGCGGGTGTCGACTTGTGGCAATTGGCGACGACTTGATCCATTTGCCTCTCGTAGGCAGCTTTGCCTGCAAATGCATGGGGGTCCATGATCTGTAGAAAAACAGTGGCGCCCCAGCCCTCAGCAGGATCAGCGCGGCCATGTCCCGCCAAGCCCCCCGTCAAAGCTTCAACCATCAAACTCAAACCATAACCTTTGTGGCCTGAATCCATGCCACCTAAAGGCAGGATGGTGCCTTTGGGTTCCTGAAAGAGCACGCCCGGATCGGAACTGGGGTGGCCATGGCCATCCATCACCCATGCGGCAGGAAGCGACTTCTTCTCTGCAAACAAACGGTTGGTCATGCCGTTGGTGGTCGCTGAAGTAGACACATCCACCATGATGGGCATCTGAGAGGTGGGAAAGCCATACGACACCGGGTTCGGTGTGAAGACAGGGTCCAAACCACCAAAAGGTGCCACACTTTTTGAGTTGGGGTCTGAACAATGCAACTGCATCAGCATGCCCAGATCGGTAGCGCGCTGGTGGTAGGCCGCTAAGCATGCAATGTGATGACTGCGCCTGATCACGACCGTGCAAGTACCCTGAAGTTGGGCCCGATCGATGGCCACTTGCATGGCTTGCAAAACCAACCAAGGGCCAGGCAACCGGTTGCCATCCCAAGTGAGGGCTGCTGGAAAGTCCGAAACAACAGTCGGCTCCCCTTCCTTGCGCATGCTGCCCTTTTCAATTTCTGCCAAGTAGGGCGCCAGCAAAGCCAGGCCGTGGGTTGTGTGACCCAGCAAGTCACCCTCTACCAACACTTCGGCCACAGACTTTGCTTTGTCAGACGGGAGGCCCGCGGACTGTAGCAAGTTGACTGCAAATGAAATGAGCGCTGTTGATTTGTATTTCATAAAAGATCACATGCCGTTAACATACAACCATACCGCAAAGTGGAGCAGTCATGGCCATCGACAAATCAAGAATTTTAAAACACCTTCAAACCGAGGTTTACTGCAGGCTAGGCGTTTCACCCATTCACGGCATTGGCGTATTTGCCATCAGAGACATCCCCAAAGGGACTCATCCTTTGGTCAGCCTGCTCAAGATCAAAGAGTTTTCTTTTTCCAAAAAAGAAATCAAAAAACTGCCGGCCAGCGTTCAAAAAGAGGTTCGCATGTTTTGTTACTACGACAAAGATGAACACCTCATTCCATCCATTGGTCTTAACGCCATGAACATGGCTTTTTACATGAACCACTCTAAAAAGCCCAATATCAAATATTTAAAAAACAATGACCTTGTGTCGCTCAGAAAAATCAAAGCGGGTGAAGAATTGTTTTTTGACTACGACCTGGCCTTTGACGAAGAACATCACTTTGAATGATGACTCAGCATCCCATCACTTCATTTCGGTCTGTTGATCAGATTCCAAACATCAGGGCTGAAGTCGGTGTGCAAGGGTGATTGGGTATCCAAGGCCAATGGGTGGTTTTCATCGGTCATGGCCACAGCAAAGATAGGTTCAAAATGGGTCACAAACAAGGCCTTGTAACCATAATCGTCGACGGGCCCTAAGTTGTAACAAAGGTAGCCATTCTTGGCTGCCCACTTTGAAGCCAGCAAACAGGCAAAAATGCCGGGTGACCTGTTTTTATAAAGCGGGTTCCACTGACAAAAACTGCCATAAACTTGTTTGCGCTCTGGCAACAAGATAGAGACATCCGTGAGAACCAAATCGCCTTCTTCAGAAAATGCACGAATGATCAACACATCCAAATTTTGAATATAGTCCACAAAACCTGCCACCTCTGAAGGGTGAATATAGTAGGCTTCAAAGTGAACACCCCCCATTTCATAGACATCTTCAATCGTCAAAGTATGTCCAGCAACGACACTTTCAGTGACAGTCAGTCGTTTGCATAATTTTTCTAATTCTTTGAATTTACGCTGCCGCCTGGGTTCGGTCCAAAAGCCTTCTGCAGCCACATCGACCAATCCGTATTTGTCGTTGATAGGCACGCCATAAGGACTTTCAGGGGGGACCGCATAAACGATGAAGGGCTTGGCTGCCATTTGCAACATCTCTGGCGTCACATCGATGTAGGGACACAAGGCATCCCATCTGGAGGTGTAGTACAAAATGTTTTCGTGGTAGCTTTCCACGCACAAATTGTCTTGGTTCCATGTTTGGTAACCCACCCGCATGTCGTCCACCTCTAAAGCCAGGTCAACTTGGAAGTCTTCAGCGGCAAGAAGATTGCTTGGGCTATCGCTCATTTTGCGGTTTCTTCAGGTGGCTAGGTTGGCGCAATGGCACCAATTCAAAAAAGTCCAAATCAATCTCATGGTTACGGCTTAAGAACTTGGGATCAACCACAGCCATTTCTTCGATGAGCGTGTTCATTTCACGAAAGTGCTTGGAGGCATCACTTTCTGAGTCTTTAAGTTGTCGCTTGTACTCGGGTAACAATGGGCATGCGGCATCAAAGTAGTATTTTTTAACTTGCGGATCAAATGACAATGGGTACAACTTGCAACTCAATGGTTTACTGTCCCCCAAAGTGCAGCCCTTCTCGCCCAAATACTCGCAGCGATCTTCAATGCACAAATGGCGAAACACTTTGGTTTCTTTTTGAGTGAGGGTAATCTCGAGCGTTCCAAAGCCTGAATCGACGTTGCAACAACTCTGACACTTAGCACAGTGGTCAAAAAGCAAGCAAAAGCCCTCACATCAAACAAATTGAATTTGTTGCATTATGTATCAATGATGGCACTCCAAACAAGAATCCAAAATGAGATGACTTTGCTTGCCCATTGACTCACCTTAAAATCTGTCCACAATTCAAGCACTGATTGGTTTTCACATGAAGCATCCCGCCTATCGAATGGAGGGGGTAGATACCCCCATCATCCCTACCATTGCCGCATTTGTGCGCAACAATCCAGGCACCATTTCTTTAGGACAGGGCGTTGTCAATTACGGTCCTCCGCCGCAAGCCATTGCAGCTCTTCCCAGCCTGATGGGCGATGGCAGTCTGCATAAATACCTGGGCGTCAGCGGCCACCCTGGGTTCATTGAAGCCATTCACAATAAACTGGCACAAGAAAACCACATCAAACTCGGAACCGACGCCATGGTCATGGTGACAGCGGGTAGCAACATGGCTTTTTTAAACTCTGTTTTAGCCGTGGCAGACCCAGGCGATGAGTTCATCTTGCCCATGCCGTTTTATTTCAATCAAGAAATGGCCATTCGCATGTGTGGTTGCATTCCAGTGCCCGTGCCCACCCACTCAGATTGGAGTCTTGATGTAGCGGCCATGGCCGCGGCCATCACACCGCGCACCCGAGCCATTTTGACCGTCTCGCCCAACAACCCCACAGGGGCTGTTTATTCAGAAGCTTCTCTAAGGGCTGTCAATGCCCTTTGCGCGCAGCATGGGCTTTACCACTTCAGCGACGAAGCCTACGAGTATTTCACTTATGAGGGCGCCAAGCACTTTTCTCCCGCCAGCATTCCAGGCGCTATGAAACACACTTTGTCGTTTTATTCCATGTCCAAAAACTACGGCATGGCCAGTTGGCGCGTAGGCTACGTGATATTTCCGGCCAACTTGTTTGATGCCATGAACAAAGTGCAAGACACCAACCTCATTTGCGCGCCTATGCCGTCGCAGTTGTTGGCCTTAGAGGCTTTAAAGCTGGGACGAAACTGGGTTGAACCCAAAGTCAAAGCCTTGAGTGAAGTACGCCAAACTGTCTACAAAACACTAGAAGACTTAGGCGATTTGGTTCAGTTTCCGCAGACTCAAGGTGCGTTCTATGTGCTGATGAAACTGCCAGGATTGGCGCAAGGCATCCAAGCCATCGAATTCAATCGCGTCATGACTGAAAAATTCAAAGTGGCTTCGATTCCGGGCTTTGCATTTGGCCTGACCAACACGCAAGAGGCCAACTATCAACGCTTGTCCTACGGTGCATTAGAAGCAGCCAGCGTGGCAGAGGGCGTGCAAAGGTATGTGGCAGCCGTGAAAGACTGGTACGGTGCCTGAAAAGGCCTGCTTAGCAGGCCTCTATTGAAGCCCGCCCTTCAGCGCATCGGGCACCGGCAAAGGCAGAACATCAATGCCCTCATCCAAGAGTTCTTGTGTTTCTTCAAATGAGGCCTTGCCGCGAATATTTCTTTCTTCAGATTCACCGTAGTGCATCTTTCGCGCTTCCTCTGCAAAGTTTTTACCAACATCTTCGGTGTTGGCCATCACATGCTTCACCATTTTCATCCATGCGGCTTGCATGAGTTGCATGGACTCTGGATTGGCATGCGCGACTGGCAGGCTGTTGGCGTTGGCAGGGTCAAGGCTGGGATTTGTGATGGCGGGCACATGAGACGGCCCTTGCGCATTCACACCCTCCGATTCTTGGCGGTCATGATAGGCTTCAGCACTCAACAACTGAGGTGCAGTGGCCCCTAAATTCAAACGAGGTGCCGAAGGCAATTTGCGCACTTCTGAGTTTGCACACATGGGGCAAGCCACCAATCCCCTTTCACGCTGCGACTGGTAGTCTTCTTCAGAACCAAACCAGCCCTCAAAGGTGTGCATACCTGCGCACTGGAGGTTAAGGACTTTCATGCGAGCCCAAGCGATCGGCCATGCTCAATTGGCCAGCATCTGGGCCACTGAGCGGGCGCACAGTGACATCAAAGCACCAGGCACAATGCCCAAGACCAAGACCAACAAGCCATTGAGGGACAAGACAATGCGCACATCTGCGTCAGCCGTGACGGTGGTGGCTGTGACAGCTTCATCAAAATACATAACCTTCACCACGCGCAAGTAGTAGAAAGCACCAATGAGCGACATGGCCACTGCAAACACGGCCAAGGCGATGTCGGCTGTATGGCCAGAAGCAATCAAGGCCTGCAACACCGAGAGCTTGGCATAGAAGCCCACCATGGGAGGGATGCCTGCCAAGGAGAACATGCAGATGGCCATGACGCCGGCATACAAAGGGCTGCGGTTGTTCAAGCCGGCTAAATCGGTAATTTCTTCGCTCTCAAAACCTTGGCGGGCCAAGAGCAAGATGATGCCAAATGTGGCCAAAGTAGTGAGGACGTAACCCACGACATAGAACATGGCAGAGCTGTAGGCATTGGCGCCCATGGCAGCATTGCCGCTGACCACGCCCGACATCAAGCCGATCAGGACAAAACCCATTTGCGCAATGGTGGAGTAAGCCAACATGCGCTTGAGGTTGGTTTGTGCAATGGCTGCCAAGTTACCGACCAACAAGGAGGCAATGGCCAAGAGGGCCAACATTTGTTGCCAATCGATGGCCATGGGCAGCAAGCCCTCTACCAACAAGCGAATGGTGATGGCAAAGGCCGCCAACTTGGGGGCTCCCGCAATCATCAGGGTTGCCGCTGTTGGGGCGCCTTGGTAAACATCGGGCACCCACATGTGGAAAGGTACAACGCCCAGTTTGAAAGCCAAACCAGCCACCACGAACACCAAGCCAAATACCAACACTTGGTGTTTCACTTGGCCGCTGGCGATCACTTTGAAAACAGTCGCCAAGTCCAAAGAACCTGTCGCGCCATACAGCATGGACATGCCATACAGCAAGAAGCCTGATGCCATGGCGCCCAGCACAAAGTACTTCATGGCGGCTTCTGTGGCTTGCGCATTGTCTCTGCGCAAAGCCACCAAGGCATAACTCGACAGCGTGAGCAATTCAAGACCCAAATACAAAACCAAAAAGTTCTGCCCTGAAATCATGACACTCATGCCGAGCAATGCAAAGACAGACAAGCTGAAAATTTCGCCACCGCGCAACATGTCGCGATCGGCCGCATAAGGCCGTGCATACACCAAGGTCACCATCACGGCGATGGTGGCAAAACACTTGAGCCAATGGCCCATGGGATCACTGACCACCAAACGGCCAAAACCATAAAGCGTATGACCTGAATCAGCGTAGAAGGCATGCAGCAAAGCCACGCCACCCAGAGACACCAAGCTTAAAACATAAGTCACAGTGCGCTTAGGGCTTGTGACCAGCAGGTCCACCAGCGCAATCACGCAGGCCATGACCAGCAACACGATTTCCGGGTACACCGTCATCCAGCTGGTTGAGTCAATCATGTCTATTCTCTCTATCTATAAGTTTCAGCTGACCACAAGCGATCAAGGCAATTTGGAAGCAGCCACATGCTCCAACAAATTGGCCACAGAGACTTCCATCACATCGGTGAATGGCTTGGGGTACAAACCCATGTACAGCACAGCGATGGCCAGCAAAGCCATGACGGTGAACTCTCGCGCATTGATGTCTGTGAGTTCTTTCACATCGTCGTTGGTGACTGGGCCCAAATAAACGCGCTTGAACATCCACAGGGTGTAAGCCGCACCAAAGATCAAGGCAGAGGCGGCCAACAAACCCACCACAAAATCAAACTTGACAGCACCCAAAATGACCATCCATTCGCCGACAAATCCTGCTGTGCCCGGCAAACCGCAGTTGGCCATGGAGAACAGCAAAGCGAAAGCTGCAAACTTGGGCATGGTGTTCACCACACCGCCATAGCTTGCAATTTCTCGCGAGTGAACACGGTCATACAGCACGCCAATCGACAAGAACATGGCCGCTGACACAAAACCGTGCGCAATCATTTGCACCAAGCCGCCAGACACACCCAGCGGATTGAAGATGAAGAAGCCCAAAGTGACGAAGCCCATGTGCGCCACGGATGAATAAGCCACCAACTTTTTCATGTCTTGTTGCACCATGGCCACCAAGCCCACATAGATCACGCCCACCAAGGACAAAACAATCATGAAGGTGGCCCACTCGTGCGATGCATCGGGTGCAATGGGCATGGAGAAACGCAAGAAACCGTAGGCACCCAGTTTCAACATGATGGCTGCCAGCACAGCCGAGCCACCCGTTGGCGCTTCAACGTGAACATCGGGCAACCAGGTATGAACCGGCCACATGGGCACCTTGACCGCAAAGGCCGCAAAGAATGCAAAGAACAAAAAGTTTTGGGCTGTTGCAGACAAAGGCAGTTCATGCCAAGTGGCAATGTCAAAACTGCCACCCGATTGGATGTACAAAAAGATCAACGCAATCAAGGTCAGCAAAGAACCGAGCAAGGTGTACAAGAAAAATTTGAAGGCTGCATAAATCTTGTTCGGCCCACCCCAAATACCAATGATCAAATACATGGGAATGAGCGTGGCTTCAAAGAACACATAGAACAACAAGCCATCTAAGGCTGAGAACACGCCAATCATCAACCCAGACAGGATTAAGAAAGCAGCCATGTATTGGTTGACTTTGCGTGTAATGACTTCCCAGCTGGCAATGACCACAATCACATTGATGAAGGCCGTCAAAATGACGAACCACAAAGAGATGCCATCAAGACCCAAGTGATAGTTCACATTGAAACGTTCAATCCAAGAGGCTTTTTCGACAAACTGCATGTCAGCGGTATCAAGCTTGAAACCACCATACAAAGGCAAGGTGATCAAGAAACTCACAATGGCGCCGACCAAGGATAACCAGCGAACCGATTGCGCCTGTTCATCACGACCCAAAGCCAATAAAACAATGCCGAACGCAATAGGCGTCCAAATGGCAAGGCTCAACATTCCCATTTTGTGACTTCCTTATTTGTTGAGCCAGACGAAATACGTCATGAGCAAAAAGATACCCAAGATCATGACCAAGGCATAGTGGTACAGGTAACCTGTTTGCAGCTTTCGCGTCAAAGCTGAAACCATGCCCACCAATTTCCAAGAGCCATTCACAAGCAAGCCGTCGATCAAAGTACGGTCGCCGACTTTCCAAAGACCATTGCCCAAGGCGCGCGCGCCGCGCGCCAAAATGTTTTCATTGATCCAGTCCATGTAGTACTTGTTCTCAAGGAGAACCACCAAGGGACGCAGCGCGCGGCCAATGGCGGCAGGCACTGCAGGGTTGATCAGGTACATGTACCAAGACACCACCACGCCTGCCAAAGCCAGCCAGAAGGGCGCCGTAGTGACGGCGTGCAAAGCCATGGCCACAGGGCCGTGGAAGGCATCTGCCAATTCCTTCATGCCAGCATGCTTTTCAGCATCGATGAAGATAGCATCCTTGAAGAACTCACCAAACAACATGGGATCGATGGTCATGTAGCCAATGACCACTGAGGGAATGGCCAACAAAATCAAAGGCACTGTGACCACCCAAGGTGACTCGTGGGGGCCATGGCTGTCGTGGCCGTGGTCATCATGGTGATCGTCGTGATGGCCATGGTGAGCATCGGGGTTTTGGTCATAGCGCTCTTTGCCATGGAAGACCAAGAAATACATGCGGAAAGAATAGAAGGCCGTGACAAACACGCCAGCCAACACCGCAAAGTTGGCGAAACCGGCTGCAGCCAAATGGCTTTCGTGCACCGCTTCAATGATGCTGTCTTTGGAGTAGAAGCCTGAAAAGAAAGGCGTTCCAATGAGGGCCAAGGAACCCAGCAAAGAAGTGATCCAAGTAATCGGCATGTACTTGCGCACACCACCCATGTAGCGGATGTCTTGGTTGTGGTGCATGCCCATGATGACGGAGCCGGCACCCAAGAACAGCAAGGCCTTGAAGAAAGCGTGCGTCATGAGGTGAAACACGGCCACAGAGTAAGCAGAGGCGCCCAAGGCCACAGTCATGTAGCCCAGTTGCGACAAGGTGGAATAAGCCACCACGCGCTTGATGTCGTTTTGGATGATGCCCAAGAAGCCCATGAACAAGGCCGTGATGGCACCAATGATCATGATGAAGTTCAAAGCTGTTTCAGACAACTCGAACAAAGGTGACATGCGGGCCACCATGAAAATTCCCGCAGTGACCATGGTAGCCGCGTGAATCAAGGCAGAGATCGGTGTGGGGCCTTCCATAGAGTCTGGCAACCACACATGCAAGGGAAATTGCGCCGACTTGCCCATGGCACCAATGAACAAGCAAATGCAAATGACAGTGACCAACATCCAAGAAGTGCCAGGCAATGTGAGGGCACTCAGGTCGGCAGCTTTGGCAAATGCTTCTGTGTAGTTCAAGGTGCCCGCATAAGCGGCAATGAGGCCAATGCCCAAAATAAATCCGAAGTCACCCACACGGTTGACCAAGAAGGCTTTCATGTTGGCAAAAATGGCGGTAGGTTTGTTAAACCAAAAGCCAATCAGCAAGTAAGACACCAAACCCACAGCTTCCCAGCCAAAGAACAGTTGCAACATGTTGTTGCTCATGACCAGCATCAGCATGGAGAAAGTGAACAAAGAGATGTAGGCAAAGAAACGGTTGTAGCCTTCGTCTTCTTCCATGTAGCCAATCGTGTAGATGTGCACCATGAGCGAGACAAAGGTGACAACGCACATCATCATGGCCGTGAGGCCATCGACCATGAAGCCCACTTCCATGCTCAGACCGCCCACGGTCATCCAGGTGTAGAGGGTTTCATTGAAGCGGGCACCGTCAATGGCGACGCTCTTCAAAGTAGTTGCCGACAAAATGAAGGCAATCAGCACGCCCAAAATAGTGAGGGAGTGCGTGAGGCGGCGACCGATCCAGTTACCACCAAATTGAGTACCAAAAATGCCTGCCAGTACGGCGCCCAACAAAGGGGCCATCGGCACTGCAAGCAGCGTGGAAGCGTTGAGGGTTTGGCTCATGTTCTTTTAACCTCTTAACCCTTGAGCGAATCAAGTTCATCCACATTGATGCTGTTCATGTTGCGGAACAAAAGCACCAAGATGGCCAAACCGATGGCGGATTCGGCCGCTGCCACTGTCAAGATGAAGAACACGAAAACTTGTCCATGCATGTCACCCAAGTAGTGAGAGAAAGCCACAAAATTCATATTGACCGCCAAGAGCATGAGTTCAATGGCCATCAACAGCACAATCAAATTCTTTCGGTTCAAGAAAATACCGATGACCGCCAATGCGAACAACATGGCGCCAAGTGACAAATAGTGTCCAAGTGTCAAAGTCATGATTTAGTCTCCTTGGCCGCATCTGCTGCAGCAGGCGCTTCTGGCGCTTTCGGCGCCTCCCCTGCTT
>CANFJC010000069.1 GCA_947447245.1 Comamonadaceae bacterium | reverse complement strand
ATGGACATCATGGGGCCCTCAAAAGTCGACATCCCGTAGAAAGACAAAGACACAATGAGGAAGCGCAGCACAGGGTCGTCGCGCAGTTTGTGCCAAGCGCCTGACAAGGTCATGACCCCATTGATCATGCCGCCCCAACTGGGCGCCAACAAAATCAGAGAGAACACCATGCCAAGCGACTGAGTCCAGTCAGGCAATGCGGTGTAATGCAAATGGTGTGGGCCCGCCCACATGTAAGTGAAGATGAGTGCCCAAAAGTGAACAATCGACAAGCGGTAGCTGTAGACCGGTCTTTCAGCTTGCTTCGGTATGAAGTAGTACATCATTCCCAAGAAGCCAGCCGTTAAGAAAAAGCCCACCGCGTTGTGACCGTACCACCACTGCACCATGGCATCTTGCACACCGGCATAAGCAGAATACGATTTCATGAGGCCTACCGGCATGGCAGCACTGTTGACCAAGTGCAGCAAGGCCACCGCAATGATGAAGGCACCGAAGAACCAGTTGGCCACATAAATGTGCCTCACCTTTCGAGTCCCTACCGTACCAAAGAACACCACGGCAAAAGACACCCAGACCAAGGTGATGAGAATGTCAATCGGCCACTCGAGTTCGGCGTACTCTTTGCCGCTGGTGTAGCCCATTGGCAAAGAAATGGCCGCTGCCAAAATGACCAACTGCCAACCCCAAAACGTGAAGCTGGCCAATTTGTCATTGAACAAGCGCACATGGCACGTCCGCTGAACCACGTAATAAGCCGAGGCAAACAAGCCGCAACCACCAAACGCAAAAATCACGGCATTGGTGTGCAAGGGACGCAACCTGCCATAACTGAGCCAAGGAATGCCTAAGTTCAATTCAGGCCAAGTTAACTGGGCTGCAATGATCACACCGACCAGCATGCCCACCACACCCCACACCACTGTCATGATGGCAAATTGTCGAACAACCGTATCGTTGTAGACCGTTGCCTGTGCATTGGCAAATTTCATTTTCACCTCATCAAAAATTTCAAGATGAGTTTCTCAAGCTAGAGGTCTTTCGTCTTTGACTTAAGTCAATCATTCCTCAAAATTCGCTCGCCCTCTGCTTCAATGTCTTCAAATTGACCGCGGTTCACCGCCCACCACAGACCGGCCAGAATGAAAAAAACCAAAGCCACCGACAAGGGAATCAACAAATAAAGAATGTCCATTCAGTGTTTCCTCATCATTCAAATCGAATGGTTTTAGACAATCGCAAAGCATTTAAAACAACGCCCAAGGAACTGCAAGCCATGCCCAAACCTGCCAACCAAGCGGGCAAGTAGCCCAACATGGCCAAGGGCACACAGGCAAAGTTGTAAACCCCTGCCCAAATGAGGTTCTGTTTCACAATTTGCAAGGTCTGGCGGCTGATCTGGAATGTGGCCACCAAGGGTTTCAAGTCACTGGTCATGAAAACGAAATCTGCTTTGGACTGCGCCAAGGGCAGTGCTTGCCCCAAAGCGAAAGAGACATCTGCCCCTGCCAAAACAGGCCCATCATTGAGCCCATCACCCACCATGGCCACGCAATGTCCAAGCGATTGCTCAAGCTTGACCTGCCGAAGTTTTTCTTCAGGTGAGCAAGTGCCTTTTGCATCTTGAATTCCCAAACGCTGAGCCACTTGCGCCACAGAAGCTTGGCCGTCACCAGACAAAATGCGGATGTGCAAGCCCATTTTTTCAAGCGCACGAAGTGTGGGTAAAGCCTCTGCTCGCAAAGTCTCTGAAAATTCAAAGGTGGCCAGCCAACCGTCTTCGTCGCTCAAACAAGCATGCAGAACTTCCTGTTGGGTAGACGGCAAGCCACAAAAAGCTGCGGAGCCCAAACGCAATTCTTTGTGATGCGCCAGGCCAGACTCAGGGTCGACTGCTTGGAGGGTGGCTTGTACGCCCTGCCCCGCGAATTCTTGAAAGTTTGTCAACAGGAGCTGTTCATTTTGAACATTTGCATTTGCATTTGCATTTGCATTTGCATGCGCTCGAGTCAAAGACCTGGCCACAGGATGCAATGAGTGCGCTGCCAAACCCGCTGCCCAAGCTAAGGCCTTTGCAGGCAATACACCTTCCCGAGTGGTGACGCGCTGCACACTGAAATTTTCTTCCGTCAATGTGCCGGTCTTGTCAAAAATGACCGTGTCGACCTTGGCCAACATTTGCAAGGCTTGCAAACGTCTGAGCAACACACCGCCCTTGGCCAATGCCCCTGCAGCCGACAACATGGCCGCAGGCGTGGCCAAGGACAAGGCACACGGGCAGGTCACAATCAGCACAGAAACCGCCACCATCAGGGCATGTGCCGGACTTTGCTGCCAGCCCCAGAGGGCCGCTAAACCTGCCGCCAATAGCACGCCCCACAAAAATGGTTGAGCCACTTTGTCAGCGATCAATGCCATGCTGGGCTTAGACACCGACGCACTTTCCATCAAGGCCACCATCTGACCAAAACGGGTTTGCTTGCCTAAAGATTCAACTTGAACTTCGACGGTGGCTGTCAGGTTCAGACTTCCAGCCAACACACTCTCGCCCATGCACCTGCGCAAAGGCTTTGACTCGCCTGTTAACAGCGCCTCGTCCACTTGCGTTTCACCTTTGACAATTCGCGCGTCTGCAGCAAAGGCTTCGCCTGCTCGCACTCGAATGATGTCTTGCACACGCAAGTGGCGCAAAGTGGTCATCTCAAATTCAAAGTCATTTGTTTGTCTGTGAACAACATCAGGCAAACGGTTCATGACCGCTTCCAAAGCGCCTGCTGTTTGATCGCGTAATCGCAGCTCCAACCACCGCCCAGTGAGCAAGAAGAACACAAACATGGTGAAAGAATCAAAATAAACCTCAGCACCAAACATGCCTAAAGGTTCAAAAGTTCCGAGGGTGCTCACCCCAAAAGTGACCCACATGCCAATGGCTACCGGCAGATCCATGCTGATCTTTTTTTGTATCAAATTCCGCCAAGCGCTTGCGAAGAAAGGCGTGCACGAGAAAAACAAAACAGGCAGCGACAAAACCCAAGAGGCCCACCTCAAGAGTTGCACCATGTCGGGCGCCATGTCGGTGGGATCGCTCAGGTAGACAGGGGTGGCATACATCATGACTTGCATCATGCAAAGTCCGGCAACGCCTAAACGCCACAGCATCTTGCGAGCATCTTCACGCCGAGCCTCATTGGCCAAGGCATCGTTGGCAGGCACCGTGCGGTAACCAATTTTAGCTACGGCATGCATCCATTGAGAAGGCTGCGTGGCGTCGGCAGACCACACAACCCGACCCCTGTGACTGGCGGCATTGATTTGCGCCGAAACCACACCAGGCACAGCCAGCAAAGCATCCTCAATGTTGATCGCACAAGCTGTGCAGTGCATGCCCTCGAACACCACGCTAGACGACCAAATATTTGGATTTTGCTGACTCGATTGACTGAAATCAGACCACTCTTGCGCGTGATCTAGCAAGGCCCATGGCGCGGCAAACGCCTTCGCATCGAAAGAGAGTGCTGGATTGGACATGGGCAGAAGATAAACCAATGAGCCTGCAAGAAACTTGATCTAAATCAAGACGTGCAAATTTTGGAGTTTTAAGCTTGTGACATCAATTCACAAAGGAGCTCATCATGTATGAACGTATTCTTGTCGCGACAGACGGTTCTTCGTTGTCAAAGAAAGCTGTTGCAAGCGCCATTGGACTTGCAGCCACCTGTGGCGCTGAGTTAATTGCACTCAAAGTGGTTCCGCGTTACCCCCAAGCCTACTTTGAAGGCAGCATTCCTTTGAACGCCAAAGATGTGGCTCGCATTGAAGCCCAATGGGCAGAAGAAGCACAGGCCGCAGTGGATGCTGTTCAAAAAGCAGCCAGCGCCAAGGGCCTCAAAGCCAAGGGCGTGGTCAGCCGCTCCGACATCGTGTCAGACGCCATCATTGCGGTTGCCAAAAAGCACAAGGCCGATTTGGTGGTCATGGCCTCGCATGGTCGCAAAGGCATTAAGCGTTTGCTTTTAGGCAGCGAAACACAACAAGTGCTGACCCACTGCCACGTGCCCGTTTTGGTTCTACGCTGAGAACAAATTTTTGTGCTGATCGCGCAATAAATTTTTCTGAACTTTGCCCATGGTGTTTCGTGGGAGCTCTTGCACCACGAAACATTTCTTGGGTATTTTGAAATTGGCCAATTCCGATTTCAACGTTGCAATGATGTGCTCTGCATTCAACTGAACGCCCGGCTTTGCAATGACAACGGCCACCCCCACTTCACCAAAGTCAGGATGCGGCACACCCACCAAGGCACTTTCAGCCACGCCTGGCATGTCGTTGATGTAGCCTTCAATTTCAGCAGGATAGACGTTGTAGCCACCACTGATGATCAAGTCTTTGCTGCGACCCACAATGACCACATAGCCACGCTCATCGAACTTGCCCACGTCGCCTGTTTTGAAATACCCGTCAGCCGTGAATTCTTCTTTTGTTTTCTCGGGCATGCGCCAGTAAGCCTGAAACACATTGGGGCCTTTGACCTGAATGTTGCCAATTTCATTCACTGGCAAGTTTTTGCCATCATCGCTCTGCACGCGCAGCTTGACACCCGGCAAGGGGAATCCCACGGTGCCGCCACGGCGTTCGCTTTGGCCACCATGGCGCTTGTCAGTCGCATAGGGGTTGGATGTGAGCATGAGTGTTTCACTCATGCCATAGCGCTCCAAAATAGTGTGCCCCGTGCGTTGTTGCCATTCCGTGAAGGTTTCAATGAGCAAGGGCGCAGAACCCGCAATGAACAAACGCATATTACGCACCGCTTGCTTGTTCAAGGCAGGCTCGGCCAGCATGCGCACATACAAGGTGGGCACACCCATGAACACAGTGGCTTCGGGCATTTTGGCAATGACAAATTTGGGGTCAAATTTGGCAAGCCAAATCATTTTGCTGCCATTGATGAGCGCGCCGTGAAGGGCCACGAACAAACCGTGAACGTGAAAGATGGGCAAAGCATGGATGAGCACATCGCCCTTTTTCCAGCCCCAATAAGTTTTCAAAGTTTGCGCGTTGCTGAGCATGTTGCCGTGCGTCAACATGGCCCCTTTGCTTCTGCCTGTGGTGCCGCTGGTGTACAAAATGGCAGCCAAGTCATCGGCTTTTTGGAGCGCCACCTTGTGCTGGTCTTTTTGATGCGCAGCGCGCTCAAGCAAAGTGCCCGTTCGATCGTCATTCAAAGTGAACACATGGTGCGTGCCTGCTTTGAATGCAATTTTGCTGACCCATCCAAAATTGGCACCCGAACACACCACCACCGCTGGTTCGGCGTTGCCAATGAAATATTCAATTTCAGAGCTTTGGTAGGCTGTGTTGAGGGGCAGGAAAACATAACCCGCCCGCAATGTTGCCAAGTAGAGCATGACCGCCTCTACCGACTTCTCAACCTGCACCGCAATGCGACTGCCCTTTGGCAACTTCAAGCCATCTAACAAATTGGCCATCATGGCACTGGCTCGATCTAAATCGCGCCATGTGTAATTCAAGCCATGGTCTGTTTCAACCGCAATCGAATCTAAGTTTGCGGGGAATGCAGCACGCAAGGCTGCAAACAAATTTTCTTGTGCCATCTTTAGTCCAACTTTGCGCCAGAGGCTTTCACCACATGGCTCCATTTACGCAATTCAGTTTTAATGAATGCATCGAATTGTGCGCCCGTCAAATTGGGGAATTCTGCACCTTGCGCAGCCCAGACGGCCTTGGCGTCATCTGTTTGGCTGGCTCTGCGCACCTCTCCCACCATGCGCGCTTGCACGTCGGCCGATGTGCCTTTGGGAGCCCAAATGCCATACCAAGTACTGACGGTGTAATCGGGCAAGCCTAATTCGGTCGAACAAGGCACATCTGGAAATGCAGCGTTGCGCTTAGCGCCAGACACCATAAGTGCCTTGATTCTGCCGCCCTTGATGTGCGCCGCTGAAGAGCCCAGCCCATCAAACATCATGTCCACATTGCCTGCAATCAAATCTTGCAAAGCTGGGCCTGCGCCTCGGTAGGGAATGTGGGTAATGAAAGTCTGCGTTTGGAGCTTGAACAATTCGCCTGCCAAGTGGTGCGAAGTACCACCGCCAGCAGAACCATAGTTCAATTTACCGGGGTTCTTTTTGACAAAATCCAAAAACTCTTTCAAGTTGTTGGCCGGTACTTTTTTAGGATTGACGACCAACACTTGAGGCACTGCGGCCACCAAGATGAGGGGAATCAAATCACGCTCTAAATCGTAATCCAGTTTGGGATACATGCTGGGTGCAATGGTGTGATGAACGGCACCCATGAAAAAGTTGTAACCATCTGGAGCAGATTTGGCAGCAATGCCAGCGCCCAAAGTGCCGCCAGCACCACCCCTGTTGTCAATGATCAGTTGCTTGCCTGTGAGTTTGGAAAAAATAGCCGACAAAGGGCGTGCAAATGCATCGGTGCCGCCGCCCGCAGGAAAGGGAACAATGAGGTTGACAGGCTTGGTAGGCCATGTGGCTTGAGCCCAAGCTGGCAAAGTGGCAGCCAGTGAAGTACCCGCCGCCCATTGCAAGAGGTTTCTGCGCTGGATTTGAGTTTCAGAATGTTGCATTTTTGTCTCCGTTGATTAACTTTTGAATTAAATCACTGTCTCATTTTAAAGAGAATGAGCCCCGTCAAACTTGACTGGGCTTGTTGACCGCCAAATACAGAAAGACACCAGCCAAAATCATGGGCACACACAACCACTGCCCCATGCTGAGACCCAAGGACAAGAGCCCTAAGTGTGCATCGGGTTCGCGAAAGAATTCAGCCACGAACCTGAAAATACCATAGCCCATTAAGAACACCGCAGACACTTGGCCGATTGGACGGTCTTTACGGGCAAAAAACCAAAGTACCGCAAAGAGCAACAAGCCCTCCAACAAGAACTGGTAAAGCTGGGAAGGGTGACGTGGGAAATCTCCGCCCCCCCTGAAAATCATGCCCCAAGGCAATTCCGGATCGGCTTGGCGTCCCCAAAGTTCACCATTGATGAAGTTACCGATGCGTCCAGCGGCCAAGCCCGTTGGCACACACGGCGCCACAAAGTCCATCACTTGAAAAAAAGGTCGGTGGCGGGTTTGGGCAAACCACACCATGGCTGCCATCACACCGAGCAATCCCCCATGAAAACTCATGCCCCCTTGCCAAACGTAGGCTACTTCTAGTGGGTGGGAAAAGTAATAAGCAGGCTGATAAAACAAACAGTAGCCAATGCGTCCGCCCAAAACCACGCCCAAGACGCCGGCAAACAAAATGTCCTCGACATCCCTCAATTGCCAATGGGTCAGTCGCGCGTAGGGCATGTGGGCCAGTCTTCGGGTGGCCAGAAAGTAAAAAAGGCCAAATGCAGCCAAATAGGTCAATCCGTACCAGTGAACTGCGACTGGTCCCAATTGCAATGCAACGGGGTTAATTTGAGGGTGAATCAACATGGGGCAGATTGTGCACCTATCGCAAGGCTTATGGACAGAGTGCTAGCCCTTAGTTTCTCTTATGTCTTTAAGGGGGGTGATGGGTAAATGGGGTGGGTTCAGGGGCCAGTTCATGGGCAGGGTCAGGGGTATGGGGCGGGCTCCTCATGCTGGGGTACCAGAAATCGTCGCCCGCCCCATACCCCTGACCCCGCCCACGAACTTTCTGAGCTTAGCTAAATGACACTAGCTTGGCTCAATTAGAATAAGATTTCAAGACCTTACCTGCTCTCTATAAAGTGACAACATGACAGACAAAATCATCCCTATTCACCCTGCCTCCCCTAGCAATCGCCGCAGTTCCAACATCACGCAAGGTAAATCTCGGGCGCCCAATCGCTCGATGTATTACGCCATGGGCTATGAAGAAGGTGATTTTGTAAAACCCATGGTGGGCGTGGCCAATGGTCACAGCACCATCACACCTTGCAACAGCGGACTTCAGAAATTGGCGGATGCAGCGGTTGAGGGCATTGAAGAGGCAGGTGGCAACGCGCAAATTTTTGGCACCCCCACGATTTCTGATGGCATGGCCATGGGCACGGAGGGCATGAAATATTCGCTCGTCAGTCGTGAAGTGATTTCCGACTGTATTGAAACTTGCGTGCAAGGCCAGTGGATGGATGGCGTGTTGGTGGTGGGCGGCTGCGACAAAAACATGCCTGGCGGCATGATGGGCATCCTGCGTGCCAATGTGCCTGCCATTTATGTGTATGGCGGCACCATTTTGCCCGGCCGATACCAAGGCAAAGACTTGAACATTGTGAGTGTGTTTGAAGCGGTGGGTCAAAACTCTGCTGGCAATTTGAGCGACTTCGATTTGAAAGAAATTGAAAAGCGCGCCATTCCTGGCACGGGTTCATGCGGCGGCATGTACACGGCCAACACCATGTCTTCTTCGTTTGAAGCCCTGGGCATGTCGTTGCCCTACTCTTCCACCATGGCCAACCCCCATGATGAAACAAAAAATTCGGCCAAAGCATCGGCCAAGGTGTTGCTGGAAGCCATCAAAAATGATTTGAAGCCACGCGACATCGTGACCAAAAAATCCATTGAGAATGCCGTGGCCGTGATCATGGCCACCGGCGGTTCAACCAATGCTGTATTGCACTTCTTGGCCATTGCGCACACCGCTGAAGTTCCATGGACCATTGACGACTTCGAGCGCATGCGCAAAAAGATTCCCGTCATTTGCGACTTGAAACCCAGCGGCAAATATTTGGCCGTTGACTTGCATCAAGCAGGCGGCATTCCCCAAGTCATGAAGGTTTTGTTGAAGGCTGGTTTGTTGCACGGTGATTGCATGACCATTACCGGCAAAACAGTGGCTGAGAATTTGAAAGACATTCCTGACGCACCCCGCGCCGACCAAGATGTGATTCGCCCCATCGACAAACCCATGTACGCAGAAGGTCACTTGGCCATTCTGAAGGGCAACTTGTCACCTGAAGGTGCCGTGGCCAAAATCACAGGTTTGAAGAACCCCGTGATCACGGGCCCTGCCCGCGTGTTCGACGACGAGCAATCTGCTTTGCAAGCCATTTTGGATGGCAAGATCAAAGCTGGCGACGTCATGGTCTTGCGTTACCTCGGCCCCAAAGGTGGCCCTGGCATGCCCGAAATGCTGGCCCCCACGGGTGCACTCATTGGCGCTGGTTTGGGCGAAAGCGTCGGCCTGATTACCGATGGCCGTTTCTCTGGCGGCACCTGGGGCATGGTGGTGGGCCACGTGGCGCCCGAAGCAGCAGCCGGCGGCACCATTGCGTTTGTCCACGAAGGCGACTCGATCACCATCGATGCGCACAAACTTGTTTTGGAATTGAACGTGCCAGAAGAAGAAATTGCCAAGCGCCGAGTCAAATGGACAGCCCCTGCGCCGCGCTACACCCGTGGCGTTCAAGCCAAGTTTGCGTTCAACGCCTCCAGCGCCAGCAAAGGTGCTGTGCTGGATTTGTACTGAACAAAAAACTCTTAAGAACTCGTTAGCGTTCTTTAGAGCTTTTCAAAATCAAAGGCCAATGGCGGCAATGCCCGCCTTGGCAATTTGTGCGTCTTCAGTTGATTTCACACCGCTCACGCCCACTGCACCCAAGCAAGCGCCATCTTTCATGATCGGCACGCCACCTTCCAGCATGCCTTCAATGGTTGGTGCTGATAAGAATGAATAGCGGCCGGCATTGATCATGTCTTCGTAAACCTTGGTTTCACGATGACCCAAAGCCGCTGTTTTGGCTTTAGCGGGAGCAATGTGCGAAGACACGGGGGCTGCGCCATCCAAACGCTGGAAATGCAACAAATGACCGCCAGCATCCACAATGGCAATGCTGACAGCCCATTTATTTTTCTGCGCTTCTGCTTGCGCTGCGGCGGCAATGGCTTGAACATCGGACAATTCGAGGGTAGTTTGAGTTTTCATAAGGCTCTGAGGGTAAAAATTGACCGATAAGCATACCGCAGCCTGAGCTTGGCATTGCGCTTTGGAAAGTCAAAAGACAAAAGACCCTGAAATCTTTGGTAAATAGGGCATTTCGGGTGACAAGCCCTACAATTTGCTCACCCGATACAGGGTGGATTATTAGGAGTTCACACATGAGCGATCTTCAAAACATTGAACAACCCAGTTGGGCCGACGTTGTCAGCACGCCCGCTGAGCGCCACAAGGTCATGCGCAACACTTACATGTTGCTGGCCCTTAGCCTCTTGCCCACCGTGTTGGGTGCATGGTTGGGTGTGGCTACAGGCATCACTCAATCTTTGGGTGGTGGTTTAGGCTTCATCGTCTTCATGGGCGGCGCCATCGGCTTCATGTTTGCCATCGAAAAAACCAAACACTCCTCAACCGGTGTGTTGGTCTTGCTGGCGTTCACGTTCTTTATGGGCCTCATGCTGTCCCGCATGATTGCCATGGTTTTGGGCTTCAAAAACGGTCCTGACCTCGTCATGACGGCCTTCGCCGGTACCGCTGGTGTCTTTGCAGTCATGTCCGTCTTGGCCAGTGTCATCAAGCGCGATTTGTCTGGCATGGGCAAGTGGTTGTTTGTGGGCGCCTTGGTCCTCATGGTGGGCGGCATCGTCAATATTTTTGTGGGCTCCACTGCCGGCATGATGGCCTTGTCAGTGGCTGCCATCGGTATTTTCAGCGCCTACATGTTGTATGACCTGAAGCAAATTTTAGATGGCGGCGAAACCAATTACATCAGCGCCACGCTCATGTTGTACATGGACTTGTTCAATGTGTTCCAAAGCCTGCTGGCCTTGTTGGGCATTTGGGGTGGCGAGCGCGACTAATCTCGCAACAAGCCCTTTTAAGCTTTCACATCAAGCATCTGAGTTCGAAAGAACTCAGGTGCTTTTTTGATCAGCGTCTTTCAAAGACCGCCATGCTTTCGACGTGCGCTGTGTGCGCAAACATATTCACCACGCCGGCACTCACACACCGGTACCCTGCCTTGTGAACGAACAAGCCAGCATCCCGCGCCAAGGTGGCTGGGTTGCAACTCACGTAGACAATGCGTTGGGGGAATTGCCAGTCACCCCGAAGAGCGTCATTCTCTTCTAACTCAGCCAGCGCCTTTGCCAAAGCGAAGGCGCCTTCCCTTGGTGGATCAATCAGCCACTTGTCGGCAATGCCATCTGCCATGAGCATTTCAGGGGTCATTTCAAACAAGTTGCGCGCAATGAAGGACGTGGGCGCTAAGCGTTTGATGCCTTCACGAAGCCCTTGGTTGTGCTCGTAATTTTCACGCGAGCGCGCCACCAAAGTTTCTGCGCCTTCGATGCCCACCACTTCTTTGGCCGTTGT
>CANFJC010000068.1 GCA_947447245.1 Comamonadaceae bacterium | reverse complement strand
ATGTCTCCGGCCAACAAGGCACTTCCCAAGTTGCGATCTTCCTTCATTCTTGAATGAGCCATTTGACTTGCATCCACCCTCAAAACACAGCTCAATCCATTGGCGCCCATCGACTTGCTGTAATCAGAAGGAAGTGGGTGCAGCATTTCAAATTGAACACCATCCCACTCCCATTTCTGCCCAGCCATGCAAGCATGCACAGGGCGAATGTCTGCCAATGGGTGACCCACTTCAACTGAACTCCAAAGATCTGCATCTGGGTGTGCACGCAATACTGCGGGCGCACCACCCGTGTGATCCGCATCGCGGTGGCTCAGCATCACCCTGTCCAACTTCACGCCCATTCGATTGAGCATGGGCACCAACACCCTTTGCCCTGCATCGGAAGTCTCTGTGTACATGGGACCCGCGTCATAAAGCAAGGCATGGTTGGCAGTTCTGAGCAACACGGCATTGCCTTGCCCCACATCGGCAAACCACAGATCAAAATGACCAAGCTGAGGTCTTGGAACTTGCCACAAGAAGATGGGCAACATGAACAACACCCCCCAACTTCGCAAGAACCAGGGCCATCGTTGCAACAGCAACAAGCCGCCCAAAATGGCCACGGCTGCCAAGACAAGGGGCGGCGTTGGCAAATGCCAAACAGGGCCTTGTAAATTGGCCAAGAGCGACAGCATGGCCATCAGGGGTTGAAGGGCCCAAGAAGCCAACAGCCAAAGCGGTGGGGCCAGTACACCCAAAATAGCAAGTGGGGTGACCACCCAAGTGACCCACGGAATGGCGACCAAATTGGCCAACAGACCCACCCACGAAACTTGCCCAAAAAACAAAACAGCAAGCGGTGTCAAAGCCACTGTGACCACCCATTGCTCTCGCAACAAGCCCTTCAGTGTTTGAAATGCTTTGGCCATCCAATGAAGGCCCATCGACTTAAGCGAATTTTTTCGCACTGTTTCAGAATCCGGATCCTCCAACACGGTGAGCTCAGCATGTTGAGATGGATCGCTGATCTTCAAGACACCCACCGCTACAAAGCTCAACCAAAAGCCCGGCTGAAGCAAAGCCCAGGGATCAAAAGCCACCACCACCCACAAAGCCCAACCAAGGCTCCAAAAAGGTGGCCAACGCACCCCCCCTGAGTCGAAGCAAACTCAGCACCCAAAGCATGATGACGGTCCTTTGGGAGGGCAAGCCCCAGCCACTGAACAGCGCATAGAGTGTGGCCAACAGAGCACCCGCCAAGACAGCAGCATGGGGTGCTGGCCAATGCAAACAAAGACGGCTGTCACGCGCAGCAGAGAAACGCCAAAGCCCTCGAATTGCGCCGGCCATGACCCATGCAAACAAGGTAATGTGCAAACCCGAAATACTCATCAAATGCGCGACACCCGTCGCCCTGAAAAGATCCCAATCCGAGCTTTGGATGGCCGCCTGATCGCCCATCACCAATGCCGCAATCACGCCAGCCATGGACCGACTTTGCGCATCGCCTGACACCAGTTTGCGTTCAATTTCAGATCGCACATATTGCCTAGCTTGTGCGACAGGGTAAAGCCATGATGTCTTGATTTTTTGGGGTGCTTCAGCGCGTTTGCCTGTCAGCACTGATCCTGTGGCCATGACCCCTTGCTCCCAACGCCACAAAGCCTCATCAAAGCCCCCCGGATTGAGCGTGCCATGGGGCGCTTTGAGGCGCACATTGAACTGCCATGTATCGCCCGCTTGGAGATCAGTCCAATGTCTGCCTGCCATCCAATCAGTTGGCTCCCTTTCGTACCAAGCAAGATCAATCCACTCCGGCACCACGACACTGGAAGATGCATTGACCTCCAACGCAGATTTAACTTGAAATCTGAATCTCACACTGCTGGCGCTCTGCTGAGGCAAGGACGCAATGATCCCTGAAAGCATGAGTTCTTTGCCCTCGATCAGCGGATCGAGTCTGTGTTGAGCCTGCCAAAGACAACGGGCATTGACAAGCGACAAAGCCAAGCCCAAGGCAATCAAAGCACTCAGGAGACAGTTTGTGAACTGAGAATTTTTGGCGCGCAGCCACCACGCGATCCAAGCAACTGAGAAGGCCACACAAGCAACAGTCAGTGCGACATTAAGCGACCATAGGCTGGCTTGTTGCAACTGAAGCGCCGTGCCCAAAAGCCAACCCGTCAAGCACCAAGGCAATGTCTTCACCATGTCGAGCCTTTCTTTGCGCCCACCACGGCTCGGCTTTGACCAGTTTAGGATCACCTGGCTGCCATTTCGAAGCAACAACTGTTACGCTTGCTTGCAGTCCAAGTGAATCAGTGTCAAAGTGGCACCGCTTGAATCCCAAACCCTTAATCCCTCATCCTTAATCCCTCATCCTTCAACCATCTCAACACCATGTCCATTTACAAACGTCTAGAAGAATTGCAAATCACCCTGCCACCCGTTTCCACACCCGCTGCAGCCTATGTGCCCTTTGCTCAAACTGGCAATTTGGTTTTTGTGAGTGGCCACATTGCCAAAAAGAACGGCAAAGCCTGGACAGGTCAATTGGGTCAAAACATTCAAACCGAAGAAGGCAAAGCTGCCGCCCGCGCGATAGCCATTGATTTGCTGGGAACCCTTCACGCAGCGGTTGGCGATCTGAACAAAATCAAGCGCATCGTGAAGGTCATGAGTCTGGTCAATTCAACGTCTGACTTCACAGAGCAGCACCTGGTCACCAATGGTTGCAGCGAATTGTTGGGGCAAGTGTTTGGCGAAGCGGGGGTACATGCTCGAAGCGCCTTTGGGGTTGCGCAGTTGCCCATGGGTGCCTGCGTCGAGATTGAATTGATTGCAGAAATAGCCTAATTCAACAAAATTACCACACTTCCTTTCATTGCAAGTTCATGGAAAGGCAAAGCAATTGATGATGGTTTTCAGAGGAGAAACGGACTTTTACTGAGAATTTGAGACTTTTTTAACTACAAAATTGACAAAATTGAGTTAATAAAAATATAAAAAATAAGTACTATAAATTCTTTAGTAAACATTTAAACAGGAACACCGCCATGAAACCACTTTGCGTCAGCTTCGTCGAACAAAACTCAACATTGGCGGAACAGGTCCTTGCGCACCTGACGACTGCTGGCATTCAAGGCCATCACTACCTTGGCGCAGACGAATTAGCCGCTCAAAACGCTCACCAAATCAGTGATGTGGTGGTTTTAGATGCCCTCACGCTGGGTGAACAAAGCCTGACCTATGCGGCCCAGTTAGCCAAACACCCAGAAATTCGGGTTGTCATGATTGCCCCGGCCACCGAACCCCAAGAGCGCATTGCCGCCATCACTGCAGGTGCTGACGTTTGCATTAGCAAACCCTTCAACCCCAGCGAATTGATCGCCATCATTGAAAGGCTGGCTGCAAGGCTTCCCAGAACACTCGAAACTGGCTGGACCATCGATCCAGTTCGGGCATTGCTCACTGGCCCAGCCAACAATGCCATTGGACTGACCGCCATGGAAACCGTTCTGCTCACTCAATTGGCCCTGGCCCCTGAACAAGCTTTGCGCAGCGACGCCTTAGAAATGGCCATTTGGGGCCTTTCAGATTTTTACAACAACAAACGCTTGCAAGTGTGCGTCTCAAGACTGCGCAAGAAGTTAACGCATCGTCATGGCCCAGAAGAGCTTTTGGCCACCTGCTGGCGGTCTACTTACCAGTTCGTGCCGCGCATGCATTTCGCCCCCAAAAGATAAGCCTTGACTTTACTCAACGCGTGAAATTTGGGTGGGCTTGAAGCCCAAATCAGCAGCCTTGCCTTTGCGCGCTCTAGCCGCTCGCGCATTGTTCAAGCTTCTAATTTCAAGCGTTTCTTCTCGGTCTTTGCCGCCACGGCCTATGCCCGTCAGCTTCACACTGCGGGTATAGGCGGCCGCGCCAGCCAAGGCGTCCTTGGCTTCCAAATCGAGCAGCATCAAACCACGCCCGCCCTTTTCCATCAGCTTGAGCTCACTGATTTCAAAAGTCAGAATGCGGCCCCCCGTGGAAGCACAGGCGACATGCGTGGCTGGCGGCATGGCAGCTGCGCCAGGTTGGGGCGTTGCATTGGAGCCCGAGACATGAGAGGGTGCGCACACCGATTCGCCCTCGCCCACTGTCAGAAAAGCTTTGCCGCCTTTTTGACGCGAGATCATGTTGTCAACCGTGGCCATGAATCCATAGCCACCTGAACTTGAAAGCAAGAGCTTGGCGTTTGCAGGTCCTGCAAAGTAATGGGCAATCTGAGTGCCGGCTTCTAATTCAATGAGTGTGGTCACAGGTTGACCATCGCCACGCGCACCAGGCAAGGATGCCACAGGCACTGAGTAAACACGGCCACTGCCTTTTTGGGCTGTGCCAAAGGCAAGCAGCGTATCGACAGTGCGGCATTCATAGGTGCCATACAAACCGTCACCCGCCTTGAAGGCAAAACTGCCAGCGTCGTGACCATGACCTTGGCGGGCACGCACCCAGCCCTTTTCCGACACCACCACCGTCACAGGTTCGTCCACCACCTTCACTTCGGCCACGGCCTTCTTCTCTTCTTGGATGATTGTGCGGCGCGGATCGGCAAAGGCTTTGGCATCTTGTTCAATCTCCTTCACCATCAAACGTTTGAGTGCTGAAGGGTTGGCCAAAATTTCTTCGAGTTGTGTTTGCTCGGTCCGCAATTCCTTCAACTCTTGCTCAATCTTGATGCCTTCCAATCTGGCCAATTGACGCAAGCGAATGTCCAGAATGTCTTCGGCTTGGCGTTCACTCAGTTTGAAACGCGCCATCAATGCCTGTTTCGGCTCATCGCTTTGGCGAATGATGGCAATCACTTCGTCAATGTTGAGCAACACCAACTGACGGCCTTCCAAGATGTGGATGCGGTCCATCACCTTGCCCAAGCGATGCTCAGAGCGGCGCACAATGGTTTGTTGGCGGAACGTAATCCACTCAAGCAACATTTGGCGCAATGACTTTTGCACCGGCTTGCCATCAATGCCCACCGAGGTCATGTTGATGGGCGACGATGTTTCCAAGCTGGTGTGCGCCAGCAATGCCGTGATGAGTTCTTGTTGTTCAATGCGACTGGTTTTAGGCTCGAACACCAAACGCACGGCGGCATCTTTGCTCGATTCATCGCGCACCACGTCAAGCAAGGACAAGATGCTGGCCTTGAGTTGCATTTGGTCTGCACTCAAAGCTTTCTTGCCCGCCTTCACTTTGGGGTTGGTGAGTTCTTCAATTTCTTCCAGCACCTTTTGCGAGCTCACGCCAATGGGCAATTCAGTGACCACCAATTGCCATTGGCCACGCGCCAAGTCTTCAATTTTCCAACGCGCGCGCACCTTCAGAGACCCACGACCTGTGCGATAGGCATCTGCAATGTCCGATGCAGGGCTGATGATTTGACCGCCGCCCGGATAGTCGGGGCCAGGCACCAAGGCAAACAATTCTTCGTTGGTGAGCTTGGGCGACTTGATGAGTGCCACGCAGGCATCGGCCACTTCGCGCAAATTGTGACTTGGAATTTCAGTGGCCAAACCCACCGCAATGCCACTGGCACCGTTCATCAACACAAAGGGCAAACGCGCTGGCAACTGCCGCGGCTCTTCGGTCGAGCCATCGTAGTTGGGAATGAAGTCAACGGTGCCCTGGTCTATCTCATCCAACAACAAGGTGGTGATTTTGGAAAGCCGTGCTTCTGTGTAGCGCATGGCCGCAGCGCCATCGCCATCGCGACTGCCAAAGTTGCCTTGTCCATCAATGAGCGGGTAGCGCTGGCTGAAGTCTTGCGCCATGCGAACCAGTGCATCGTAAGCTGCTTGATCGCCATGCGGGTGGAAGCGGCCCAAGACATCGCCCACCACCCGCGCACTTTTAACTGGCTTGGCACCCGTGGCGCCCGAGAAGCCCAAGCCCATGCGAGACATGGAATACAAAATGCGCCGCTGCACAGGTTTTTGGCCATCGCACACATCGGGCAAAGCACGGCCCTTGACCACGCTCAGGGCATATTCAAGGTAAGCACGTTGTGCATACGTGGCCAAATTCAAGGAGTCATCGGACTCGCTGTTTTGAAGGTCTAAGGTCGGTTGATCGTTCATGGCGTGTTCAATTTAAATCTGTTCTTCAGACGTCGATTTCAATGTCATCACCGTGCAATTCCATCAGTTCCCGGCGGGCTGCAGCCTCGCCCTTGCCCATCAGCTGGGTGATCAAACTTTCGGTTTGTGCAAAGTCCAATGTACCAAGTTGCACAGGCAACAAACGACGCGTGTCTGGATTGAGTGTGGTTTCCCACAATTGCTCTGCATTCATCTCGCCCAAGCCTTTGAATCGGCTGATGCTCCATGCACCTTCTCGCACACCGTCTTTGCGCAGCTTGTCTAAGATGCTTTGCAACTCGCCATCGTCAAGGGCATACATTTTGGCGGCTGGTTTTTTGCCACGTGCTGGCGCATCAACGCGGAACAAGGGCGGACGCGCCACATATAAATTGCCTGTTTCAATGAGCTTGGGAAAGTGACGGAAAAACAGCGTTAAGAGCAAGACTTGAATGTGCGAGCCATCCACGTCTGCATCGCTCAGAATGCAAATCTTGCCGTAACGCAAACCCGACAAATCGGGCGAGTCGTTGGGGCCATGCGGATCAACGCCAATGGCTACCGAGATGTCGTGAATTTCGTTGTTGGCAAACAAGCGATCGCGGTCAACTTCCCAAGTGTTGAGCACTTTGCCGCGCAAAGGCAGAATGGCCTGGCACTCTTTGTCGCGGCCCATCTTGGCACTGCCACCTGCCGAGTCGCCCTCGACCAAAAAAACTTCGTTGTGTGCAATGTCTTTGCTCTCGCAATCTGTCAGCTTGCCGGGCAACACCGCCACGCCAGAGCTCTTGCGCTTTTCAACTTTTTGACCCGCCTTTTGGCGATGTTGCGCCGCTTTGATGGCCAACTCTGCCAACTTTTTGCCATATTCCACATGTTCGTTCAGCCACAACTCAAGGCTAGGCCGCACAAAGCTAGACACCAATCGCACCGCATCGCGTGAGTTCAAGCGCTCTTTGATTTGACCTTGAAATTGAGGATCCAGCACTTTGGCTGACAACACAAAACTGGCACGTGCAAACACATCTTCAGGCATGAGCTTCACGCCCTTTGGCAGCAAGCTGTGCAGTTCAATGAAACTCTTGACGGCCGTGAACAAACCATCGCGCAAACCACTGTCGTGCGTGCCGCCGGCGGTGGTGGGAATGAGGTTGACATAGCTTTCGCGAACAGGCTGGCCATCTTCGGTAAACGCAACCGCCCAACTGGCGCCTTCGCCTTCTGCAAAGCTGTCGTTGTTGCTGTCGGCAAAGCCTTCATTTTCAAACAAGGGAATGACAGGATCGCCATTCAAAGTTTGCATGAGGTAGTCGCGCAGTCCGGCTTTGTACTGCCAAGTTTGGGTCTCTTTGGTTTTTTCGTTGAACAGGGTCACTGTGACGCCTGGCATGAGCACCGCTTTGCTTCGCAGCAAATGCGTGAGCTCGGTCATGGGCAGGGCACTCGATTCAAAATACTTGGCATCGGGCCACACACGCACCGTGGTGCCTTGCTTGCGATCGCCCTCACCCGCTTTGCGCGTGACAAGTTGCTCAATCACATCGCCACCGGAAAAAGCCAAGGCGGCCACTTGACCTTCACGGTAGCTGATGGCTTCCAAACGTTTGGCCAAAGCATTGGTCACACTCACACCCACGCCATGCAAGCCACCTGAAAAACTGTAGGCGCCGCCACTGCCCTTGTCGAACTTGCCGCCAGCATGAAGTCGCGTGAACACCAACTCAATGACAGGTGCTTTTTCTTCAGGGTGCAGCCCAAATGGAATGCCGCGACCGTCGTCTTCAATGCTGACCGAGCCATCAGCATGTAGGGTGACTTTGATTTTTTTACCGTGACCCGCCAGCGCTTCGTCCGCCGCGTTGTCGAGCACCTCTTGAATGACGTGCAAGGGGTTGTCGGTTCGGGTGTACATGCCCGGGCGTTGCTTGACGGGCTCTAAGCCTTTGAGGACTCGAATGGAGCCTTCGCCATATTCGGGAGATGGTTTTGCAGAGGTAGATGTGGCCATGGGCGCAGATTGTAGTGTGATTTCCTACAAACCACTGGATAAATTTACAGTTCCGTCCATTAATCGACTTCACAATCGGGCATCATTCGGGGCATCTCGCTTTCCAGCGCATGAGATTCATCAGGAGTATTGTCAAATGCACGGCACAGAAGACCCTTCCCTTTGGGTTCAGCGATGGTCGCACTTGGCCAAACCCCAAAGTCAGGTTTTGGATCTGGCTTGTGGCGCAGGCAGGCACATGAAGTATTTTCAGAGCTTGGGGCACCATTGCACAGGCGTGGACCGCTCGAGCGAGGCTTTGGCGCAAGCAGGTGCTTTCGGGCAGGTCATCGAAGCGGACATCGAAGGCGGCCCCTGGCCTTTAAGCGGCCAGACCTTTGATGTGGTGGTGGTCACCAATTACTTGTGGCGCCCCTTGATGCCGCGCATTTTGGAATGCTTGGCACCCGAAGGTCTTCTCATTTACGAGACCTTTGCGCTCGGACACGAAAAAATTGGCAAACCATCAAGGCCCGACTTTTTGCTGAAACCTGGCGAACTGCTTCAGACTTGCGCGTCACTGCGAGTCATTGCTTACCAAGATGGATTTTGGGATTCACCCGCCAAATTTGTTCAGAGAATTGTGGCCGTTCACCAAGTCAATGACTTGGCACGTCCGTTTTGCCTTAGCAGTCGTTAGAATGCTCATTTGTCGACCATTTCATTCGCCATGACGAAAACTTTTCAACCCATTACAGGCAGCATTCCCGCTATGGTCACTCCCATGCTGGAGGACGGTTCTGTCGATTACGCCAGCCTGCGAAAACTGATCGATTGGCACATTGCAGAAGGCACCGATTGCATTGGCGTGGTGGGCACAACCGGTGAATCCCCCACTGTGAATGTAGAAGAACACCGCGAAATCATCCGGGTCTCCGTTGAGCAAGCCAAAGGCCGCGTGCCCATCATGGCAGGTTGCGGCGCCAACTCCACTGCTGAGGCCATCGAGTTGGCCAAGTTTGCCAAAAGTGTGGGCGCAGATTGCCAACTTCAAGTGGTCCCTTATTACAACAAGCCCACCCAAGAAGGCCTTTATCAACACTTCAAGGCCATTGCAGAATCGGTACCCGATTTGCCAGTCATTTTGTACAACGTGCCTGGCCGATCTGTGGCCGATATGCAGCACGACACTGTTTTGCGTTTGGCACAAGTGCCAGGCATTGTGGGCATCAAGGAAGCCACTGGCAACATCGAACGCGCGCAGTGGCTCATTCGCGATTTGCCCAAAGAATTTGCCGTCTATTCTGGCGATGATCCAAGCGCTGTGGCACTCATGCTGTGCGGCGGCAAAGGCAACGTCAGCGTGACGGCCAATGTGGCACCCCGCTTGATGCATGAGTTGTGCGTCGCTGCCATGGCGGGGAATGTTCAAAAAGCCATGGAAATTCAATTCAAGTTGATGCCCATGCACAAACATTTATTTGTTGAAGCCAACCCCATTCCCGTGAAATGGGCCATGGCCCGCATGGGTCTGTGTGGCGGTACTTTGCGCTTGCCCATGACTGAACTCTCACAATCTCAGCAGCCCGTGGTTGAAGCCGCGTTGCGTGCCAGCGGACTTATTTAAGGACACCCCCGTGAATCGATTTGCCCCTTCTGCTCGTCACTTGAATGCAATGGCTTGTGCCGCCGCTCTTACCTGTTTTTTGTCCGGCTGCTCTACTTTAGAAGAAAGCAAAATTGATTACAAAAATGCTGGTCAAGCACCAACTCTGCAAATTCCGCCTGACCTGACTCAGTTAAAACGAGATTCTCGGTATCAAGTGGCTGGCGCTAACAGCGCCTTGGCCAGTTCGGCTTCGGCGTCTTCTTCTGTTCGCGTCGCTAACGATGCAGGAACTGCGGCCAACCAAGCGGGTGAAGCACGCATTGTTCGTGCAGGCACGCAGAGGTTCTTGGTCATTAACCGCACTGCAGACTCTGTCTGGGAGCCATTGCGTGAATTTTGGAAAGACAATGGATTCATCCTAAGCCTTGACCAACCCGAGTTGGGCATCATGGAAACTGACTGGGCAGAGAATCGGGCCAAATTACCACAAGACTTTGTACGCAAAACTGTCGGTAAACTATTTGATTCGCTCTACTCCACCGGTGAGCGTGATCGTTTTCGCACACGTGTTGAGCGAACTGCCAATGGCCTAGAAATCACCATCACCCATCGCGGCATGGCTGAAATTTACACCAGCCCTTTAAGAGAAACCACCGTTTGGTCTCCCCGTGGCGCAGATCCTGAATTGGAAATTGAATTTCTACTTCGTCTGATGATGAGATTGGGCGGCCAAAGTCTCTCAGCCAATGCTGCTCTTATCAGTCCAGCCAACTCAGCCACAGCACCATCATCTGGTACAAACATGCCAGCCGATGTGAAACTGATTAGACAGAATAACCTGCCGGCCATCGAAATCAACGACGGTTTTGACCGCGCTTGGCGACGCGTTGGTGTGGCCATTGATCGAACTGGTTTCACAGTTGAAGACCGAGATCGTGCGCAAGGCGTGTTCTTTGTCCGTTATGCGCCACCCGGAACCACAGGCAAAGAACCAGGCTTCTTTGCAAAGCTGTTCACCAGCGACAAAGTCATTCCAACATTGGCCAAATACCGCATCGCAGTCACCAGCAAAGGTGAGGTTTCAACTGTGATGGTTCAAGCCTCTGATGGCATTCCTGAAACCTCAGCCAACGCAGACAAAATCATCAAATTGCTTGCGGACGAGATCAAGTAACCAACACTGTTTCAGACTCAAAAGGTCTGGACGAAAAAAAAACCCCGCGTGCGGGGTTTTTTTTCGACTGTCAAGAATTACTTCTTAGGGGCTTCAGCAGGAGCAGCAGGTGCTGCGGCTGGCGCAGCAGCTGCAGGTGCAGCAGCGTCAGCTGGCTTGGCATCAGCAGCAGGCGCTGCAGGAGCGGCTGGTGCAGCAGCTGGAGCTGGAGCGGGTGCTGGAGCAGCTTCTTCTTTTTTACCGCAGGCAGCCAAAGCAGCAGCAGCGATCACGGCAGCCAAAACGAGGGACTTGGTCATGATTATTATCCTTAAAGTTAGTAAAAAACAATTTCCGGGAAATTGTCATCAGGTTTAGAAAAAGCCTGTTGACAGAATAGCAAGCACTCGAGCTCTTGCTATCCAGCCTCAGATTATAGCTTTAATCATGCCAAACCATTTTCCAGCAAACCAGATGGATGCCACCACCCCTCTTCCCACCAAGCCTGCATCAATTGAACAGCCGCCTCGGTTAAACCCTTAGCCTCTTTGGCACTGAGGAACTTCTCATTGGCCAACTTTTGAAGCAGCTTGGCGTCCT
>CANFJC010000067.1 GCA_947447245.1 Comamonadaceae bacterium | reverse complement strand
GCGCAATCGATGCCTTGTTCTTTGAGCATTTCAGACAGTTGATTGTCTGAGAGGGGTTTGTTGGGGTTTTCTGCCGCCACCAATTGTTTGATGAGCGCACGCACTGCCGTACTGGAAGCGGCGCTGCCGCTGTCGGTGCCCAGTCCTGAGCCAAAGAAAAACTTCAGCTCGAAGGTGCCCATGGGCGTGGTCATGTATTTGGCGGTGGTGACGCGGCTGATGGTGGACTCATGCAGGCCCAATTCATCGGCAATTTCGCGCAACACCAAGGGCCGCATGGCCAGTTCGCCATGAATGAAGAAGTTGCGCTGGCGCTCCACAATGGCCGTAGACACTCGCAAAATGGTGTCAAAGCGCTGCTGAATATTTTTAATGAACCAACGCGCTTCTTGCAGCCTTTGTTGTAAACCCAAATGGCCTTCGCCTTTGCCACCGCGCAATGCGTTGGCGTAAATATCGTGCACGCGCAGCTTGGGCATGACATCGGGATTGAGCTGAACTCTGAAATGCGGTTCGCCGCCTTTGCGTGTGCCAATGACCAACACATCGGGCACGATGACATGCTGTTCTGCATTGGCAAAGGGGCGGCCTGGTTTGGGCTCTAAGCGCGTGATGAAGCTGAGGGCCAATTTGACAAGGGCTTCGTCTTCACCGCACTGAACGGCCAAGCGTTTGTAGTCGCGTTTGGCCAACAACTCCAAAGGCAGCGCGCAAATTTTCAAAGCGACTGGTGCCACTTCGTTGTCGGGCTCGTCCTTCATGATGGCTTTGAGCTGTATGCGCATGCATTCGCCCAAATCGCGAGCACCAATGCCCACAGGCTCGAGCGATTGCAGCAAGCTCAATGCCATGGTGAAGCGGTGCACCAGTTCTTCAAGTTGCTCGATGTCGTCGGTGCCGGCCAAGCCTTGCGCCAAGGACTCGAGGCTGTCTTCTAAGTAGCCGTCGTCGTTCAGAGACTCAATGAGGAAACGCAATGCAGCGCGGTCAATTTCTGACAAGCGCATCGACAAAGCTTGTCGGTGCAAATAGTCTGTGAGAGAGCCTAAGCCGCGCGCCAACTCAATGGCGTCAGCGCCCTCGGAGTCGTTGTTGGTGTTGTTCTTGCGAGCGCCGGCATCGGTGCCCCACTCGCTGTCGTCCGGCGCCATGTCGACGCTGCCGTCGCCATCCCAACTGTCGGCCACGTCGGTCACAGCTTCGTCGCTGGTGACCGATGCGGTGGATTCGCCCGCAGCATCGCGCGAATCGGAGCCTGCGTCGCTGGCGGCCTCTGAGACACGATCGCCCAGGCTCACGCGGGCATCGGCTTCGGGCAAGCCGAAATCTTCTTGCGGCGCGTCGTCGGTGCTGCGCTCTAGGAAAGGATTTTCGTCGAGCATTTGCTCAACTTCTTGGCTCAGCTCTAAGGTAGAGAGTTGAAGCAGCCGAATGGATTGTTGCAACTGTGGCGTGAGCGCCAAGTGCTGGGACATCCGAAGGGAAAGGCTTTGCTTCATATGTTTTCAGCCATCACATTCGGAAGTGTTCGCCTAGGTACACACGGCGGACATCGGCATTGTTGACGATGTCTTGCGGTGTGCCTTGTGCCAGCACGCGGCCTTCGCTGATGATGTAAGCGTGGTCGCATATGCCCAGCGTTTCGCGCACATTGTGATCGGTAATCAGCACGCCAATGCCACGCTCTTTCAAGAACGCAATGATGCGTTGAATTTCAATGACGGCAATCGGATCAATGCCCGCAAAGGGCTCGTCTAGCAAAATGAAGCGCGGGTCGGTGGCCAAGGCACGTGCAATTTCGACACGTCTGCGTTCGCCGCCCGACAGTGACAATGAAGGCGAGTCGCGCAAATGGTCCACGCGCAAATCTTTCAAGAGGGCTTGCAAGCGGGCATTGATTTCTGCATCGTTCAAAGGATTGCCTTGGGCATTCAATTGCAACTCCAACACAGCGCGTACATTTTCTGCCACGGTGAGTTTTCTGAAAATAGAAGCCTCTTGTGGCAAATACGACAGCCCCATGCGAGCACGGCGGTGAATGGGCATGCGTGTGACATCTTCGCCATCAATCAAAATTTGACCGCCATCGGTGCGCACCAAACCCACAATCATGTAGAAAGAGGTGGTTTTGCCGGCACCATTGGGGCCTAACAAACCGACCACTTCCCCTTTTTGAACTTTGACGGAGACGTCAAACACCACTTGCCGGCTGCCATAAGACTTTTGCAAATGGCGCGCTTCAAGGCTGCTGATGTCGGCGTGAGCGCTCATGGCTTGTCTGCACTGGTGCGAGTGCTCGGTTTCAAAACGGGGCCGGCAGGGGGTGGGCTGACCTCATTGGTTTTAGGACGCGGGGTGATGGTGGCCTTGACGCGTTGACTGCCAGCAGAGCTACCAGCGGTATTGGTCTTGCCGTCGACTGTGAAGACCTCGGTGGTGTTGTTGACCAAAATTTGTTGGCCTTGAATGCGGTCGGCCACCAAAATGCCGCGCAGCAAACGAAGTTCGGCTCGTTGGGAGAGTTCGAGGGTGTCGGCTTGGCTGTTGTAGATGGCTGTTTCTGCCTCGCCTTCGGTGTATTCGTCGAGGCCTTCGCGTTTTTGGCGGAAGAAAATGCGTTCGCCCGGCTCGGCCCACAATTTGGCAACTTGGTTGCCTTGGCTGTCTTGTTTGACTTCCATGCGAGCCGCTTTCAGGACCAGGGTGCCCTTGGTCATGTGAACTTTGCCGGTGAAGATGGTGAGTTGTTGTTGGTCGTCGTGTTTGAGCGCATCGGCCTCGACGTTCATCGGCTTGTCTCTGTCCGCTTTTTCGGCGAAAGCACTCTGCGCCGCAATGGCGGCGAGGGTGTAGAGCAAAGTGATGACGGTGTGTTTCATAAAGGCGCGAATCTTGCTTGATTGTAGGTGTTCAGAGGGAAAACCAGCCTGTTTGCAAGAAAAATCACAAAAAAAAGCCCGCCAAAGCGGGCTGATGCGCAACACCTGCTTTGAATCAGGCGCGGCCTTGTCGAACTTGGGCCAACAAAGACTCTGTGACTTGAAGTGCGCGCTCCATGCTGCCAGTCAAAGTGCCATCGGTGTAGTACTTGCCTGCAATACCCAGAGAAGGAACGCCTTCAATTTTGAAATCATTTTGCAATTGAACAGCCCGCTTGAGTTTGCTGGCCACGCCAAATGATTTGGCTGTATCGGCAAATTTATTTTTATCCACACCTTGCTTTTCAACCCAAGCCAAAATGCTGGCATCGTTGCTCAATGGCAAACGTTCGACATGAATGGCCTGAAAAACTTTGCCATGTATTTTGTCTAACAAGCCCATGGCTTCCAAAGAGAAATACAAGCGTTGCTGGGGCGCGAAGTCTTCTCTGAAAGAGACGGGCACGCGGCGCACCACCACATCCTTGGGTGCATTTTTCACCCATTGCGAAAAGGTGGGCTCAAAAGCGCTGCAGTGGGGGCAGCTGTACCAAAAGAATTCGATCACTTCAACTTTGCCGGCTTCTGTTTCGGTGGGAACAGCGCGGTCCAACTTCATGTAATCCTTGCCCGCGAAAAACTTGGCGGGGCCTTGCGCGAAGGCGGGCGAACTTAAGCTTAGGCCGCCGATGCTTGCTGCGGCGCCCAAGCTGGCTAAAGAAAATTCGCGGCGTTTCATAGGGTGCTCCTGATCAAATGAGGTGTTTGTATTGCTTAGCGTTGAACGCGAACCAAGGCGGCATCCATGCCATTGGCATCTAATCGTGCTTTGATTTTTTCTGCTTGATCTTTGTCATCAAAAGGGCCACTTCGAACTCGAAAGATAGCTCGCCCAGCTTGTTCACGTTCACTGACCTTGGCTTCAATGCCCATCATGGACAGTTTGGCTTTTTGGGCGTCAGCATCTGTTGCAGATTTAAAAGCACCTGCTTGTACAAAATAGGTGAAAGGATCGTTGGCGGCGGCCGCTTTGTTCGTGGGCTGAGGTGTGGCAGCAGGCGCAGGTGTTGATGCGGCAGGTGCAGGCGCAGAAACTGAAGGCGCGGAAGCTGCTGGCGCTGAGTTTGGAGTTTGTTTCTTCACCAAATCTGCCAAGGGGTCGGCCGTGACAGCCGGTGCGGGAGCACCAGCACCTGGATTGGGTGCTCCGGCGGTGGTGGCGCCAGGTGTGGCAGCCGCACCGTCTGCCGGTGCTTCTGGCGCGACGGGTTTGGTTTGCAAAGCACCGTTGGGATTCCAATCTTTGTTTTTTTGCGCTTCCACCGCGTCTTGATCGGCTGAACGTGATTGGTTCTTGTTGCTAAAGGGCATGGGCACTTTGGTCACGTACATGGCGACACCCAAGGCAATGGTGAGGCCAATGACCAAACCTAGAACAAAGCCCAGCAAGGTGCCGCCGCGCTGGTTTTGGATGTTGGGGTGGGACATGTTGTGAAGTGCTCTCAATTCATACCGAAAAAAAGGTGTCCGAATTACATCTGCTCAGGTGCGGACACACCCAAGATTTTCAAACCATTTTGCAAGACTTGTGCGCAGGCTGCAACCAAGGCCAATCGTGCCAGTTTGAGCGGTTCTTCTTCAACCAAAATGCGCTCTGCATCGTAATAGCTGTGGTAGCTGGCGGCCAAGTCGCGCAAGTAAAACGTCACATCGTGCGGTGCAAAGTCTTGCGCTGCATCGGTGAGCATTTGAGGGTACTTGGCCAACTGCAACATGAGGGCCTGAGCTTTGGGGTTTTCTAAGTTGGACAAGTCGACTTGGGCCAAGCTGGCCACATCGCCACCCCAAGTTCGCAAAATGGAGCAAATGCGAGCGTGCGCATATTGCACGTAATACACCGGGTTGTCGTTGTTTTTGGCCAAAGCCAAATCAATGTCGAACACGTATTCGGTGTCGGGCTTGCGGCTGAGCAAGAAGAAGCGCACCGCATCTTTGCTGGTCCACTCAATGAGATCGCGCAAGGTGACATAGCTGCCAGCGCGTTTGGAAATTTTCACTTCCACGCCCCCGCGCATCACGCGCACCATGGTGTGCAACACGTAGTCGGGGTAGCCCTGTGGAATGCCAGCGCCAGCAGCTTGCAAGCCAGCGCGCACGCGTGCAATGGTGCCGTGGTGGTCGGTGCCTTGAATGTTCACGACTTTGGTAAAGCCGCGTTCCCATTTGGCAATGTGGTACGCCACATCGGGCACAAAGTAGGTGTAGGTGCCGTCGCCTTTGCGCATGACGCGGTCTTTGTCATCGCCGTAGTCGGTGGACTTGAGCCACAGCGCGCCATCTTGCTCGTAGGTCTTGCCTGCTTCTTGAAGCTTCTTCACAGCAGCGTCAACGCGGCCGCTGGTATACAGGCTGGATTCAAGGTAGTAGTTGTCAAACTTGACGTCGAAGGCTTTCAGGTCAAGGTCTTGCTCGTGGCGCAAATAGGCCACGGCAAATTCGCGCATGCCATTCAAATCGTTCAGGTCGCCACTGCCTGTAAATTCACGGTCGTCCGACTTGACGGTTTTCTTTGCCAAGAAATCTTGTGCAATGTCTTGGATGTAGTCGCCGTTGTAGGCGGCTGCGTTTTCGCCGCTGGGCCACTGAGCATCACCCGGCTTGAAGCCTTGCGCACGCAATTGCGTGGACGTGGCCAAGGTATTGATTTGCACGCCCGCGTCGTTGTAATAAAACTCTCGGTACACGGACCAGCCCTGAGTGGCGAACAAATTGCAAATGGCATCGCCCAATGCGGCTTGCCTGCCATGGCCCACATGCAAAGGCCCGGTTGGATTGGCAGACACAAACTCCACCAACACTTTTTCCTTGCGCTCAGCTTGTTTGCCAAAACAGGAAGCGGCATGCAGCACTTCTTGGATGACGGCTTGTTTGGCGCTGGGTTTGAGCTTGAGGTTTAAAAAGCCAGGTCCAGCAATGTCAATGCTTTCTACCCATTGGATGAAAGCAGGCGTGGCCATGAGTGCGGTGCGCAGTGATTCCCCCACTTGCCTGGGGTTTTGACCCAAGGGCTTGGCCAAGTGCATGGCCGCCGTGCAGGCCAGATCGCCATGGGCGGCCACCTTGGGCGATTCAAAAATGGCTTTGGCACCAGCACCAGAATGCAGGCGTTCGAGTTCGGCGGCAAGGGCCGAGAGTAATTCTTGTTTGGCGAAGAGCATGTCCCGATTTTACGGGGCGCTTTGCCAAGTTGCGGGCAAGCTGTAGTGATGCTTTAAAAAGTCGATCCAAAGCCGCAATCGCAGGGGCAAATGCTTTCTTTGGGGAAAAACGCCGTAAATGCCGTTGGGCGGCGCGGCAAACTCGGCCAACACCTCGACCAATTGACCCGAGCGGATGTCATTTTCCACCTCCCAGGTGCTGCGCCAGGCGATGCCCATGTCTGCCAAGCACCAACCGTGCAAAACCTGGCCATCTGAGCAATCTAGGGGGCCGTGCGGGCGCAAGTGGGTCACTTCGGGGCCTTCAGCAGGGTCTGAGGGCGGGACTTTGAAAGCCCATCCGCGCGTTTGGGAGGCATCGCTAGACAGTGTGAGGCAGCTGTGATGGAGCAAATCGGATGGAACTTTTGGGGTGCCATGTTGGGCCAAATAGGCAGGCGTGGCCACACACATGCGCCGGTTGTCGGCCAAGCGCACGCTGACCAAGGAGGAATCGGGCAGGTCGCCCACGCGCACGGCAAAGTCGAAGCCTTCGCCGGCCAAATCAATCACGCGATCGCTCAGGTTGAGTGAAATTTTGACATCTGGATTTTGCGCGTGAAACAAGGGAGCAAGCGGTGCCACATGCCTTCGCCCAAAACCCGCGGGTGCCGTAATGCGCAAATGACCGCTGGCTTTGAGGCCGCCTGCTGAAACGCTGTCTTCTGCATTCGCCACATCGCTCAAAAGGCGTTGGCAATTTTCTAAAAAGGCGCTGCCCTCGTGCGTCAAGCTGATGCGCCGGGTCGTTCGCAACAACAACTTCACACCCAAGTGTGATTCCAAGGCATCGAGTCGCCTGCCAATGATGGCGGGGGCCACGCCTTCTGCTCGCGCAGCCGCACTCAAGCTGCCGCGCGTGGCAACCGATACAAATGATTCAAAAACTTTGAGCTTGTCCATCAGTCAAACTTGATCCCGGCTTCCCGAATCAAGTCTCCCCACTCAGATTGCTCGGCCTTTAAATACGCCGCAATTTTTTCGAGATTGCCGCCGATGGGCGTGCTGCCTTCAGCAGCCATTTGAGCCGTGAAGCTGGCGCTGTTTAAAACTTTCTCGGCTGCTGCATTGAGGCGTCTTAAAACGGGTGCTGGCGTGTTGGCGGGGGCCACGACCATCTTCCAATCCACTGCTTCAAAACCTTTGTAACCTTGCTCGGCCACGGTGGGAACTTGCGGCAAGACTTTGAGTCTTTGTGAGGAGCTGACCGCTAGTGCGCGCAACTTGCCGCCTTGCAGCATGCCCAGTACAGATTGAGGTGTTGAAAACATGTAGTCGGTCTGCCCGCCCAGTAAGTCCGTAATGGCCGGTGCAGCGCCTTTGTAGGGCACGCTGAGGACTTTGAAGTTGGCTTTCTTAGACAGCATTTCGCCTGCCAGATGGCCCACTGTGCCCGTGCCGGCCAAGGCTTGTTTGACGGACTCTGGCTTAGCCCTTGCAGACCTGATCAAGTCGTCTAAATTTTTCCAAGCTGAATCGGTGCGCACCACCAAGACCATCGGAATTTCTGCGACCAAAGCCACGGGCACAAAATCTTTTTGAGCATCGAAAGGCATCTTGGCCATGGCCGAAGGATTGATGGCCAGGTTGGAGGTTTGACCCATGCCAAGCGTGAGTCCATCGGGCTTGGCTTTGGCCACCAAGTCCATGCCAATGTTGCCGCCAGCCCCTGGTTTGTTGTCGATTAAAAAAGACCATTGTGTGTCTTGTGTGATCTTCTCAGCCAGATGTCGTGTGACCGTGTCGGTGCCGCCGCCGGGCGTGAAAGGAACGATGAACCGAATTGGCTTTTCGGGCCATGGGGTTTGAGCTTGCGCGGCAACAGCCATGACTGTGAACATGGCTCCCAGCATGCCTACAGACATGTGTTGTAAAGCACTGCGTCGCGGCTTCACAATGAGCACGGTCAATTCCAAATTAGATCGCGTCATTCATTCTTTCTTATCAAGTTGGCGGGCTGAGCTTTTGAATTTCTTCAGGTGTGTAGCCTAGGCTCTTTAACAAAATCTCGTTGTGCTCACCCAGATGGGGCGCCGGTTGCCGAACCTTCAAGCGCTCTTGGTTCATGCTCAGCGGCAGCAAGACGGTATGAATGCTTCGGCCATCGTTCAAGCTCATCGGTGCGAGGCCGCCTGTGGCATGCAAATGAGGGTCGTCTAACAATTCGTGAGGCGCTGTGATGGGTGCATAGGGCAGTGAATTTTTTTCAAAAACTTCACTCAGCGCTTTCGCCGAGAAATTTTGAAGTCGTTCCCTCAAAATGGGCAACAACCAATCACGCGCTAGCACGCGATCGTTGTTGCTGGTGAGCTTGGGATTATTGAAGAAATCTGAGTAGCCAAAGGCCTCGCAAAATATTTTCCAAGCGGTGTCGCTGACAACTGCCAAGAAGATTTGTTCGCCCTCTTTCACCACAAACACATCGTAGATGGCCCATGCGGAAATTCGCTCGGGCATGGGCGCTGCCGCTTTGCCTGTGACTTGGTATTGCATCATGTGCTGCGCCACCAAAAACACATTGTTTTCAAACAGGGCGCTTTGCACTTCTTGACCTTCACCCGTTTGAGCGCGTTGCGCCAAAGCGGCCATGGCACCAATCGCGCCAAACATGCCGCCCATGATGTCGTTCACACTGGTACCGGCTCGCAGCGGATCGCCGCGCCTGCCTGTCATGTAGGCCAAGCCGCCCATCATTTGCACCACCTCGTCCAAGGCTGTGCGGTGCTCGTAAGGACCCGGCAAAAAACCCTTGAGTGAAACGTAAATGAGTCGCGGATTGAGTTTCTTCAAACTCTCGTAATCCAAGCCCAGTTTTTGCATGGTGCCTGGTTTGAAGTTTTCACTGACGATGTCTGCGGTGGCAATCAAGCGCAAGACAGCTTCTTTGCCTTCGGGCGTTTTCAAGTCGAGTGCGAGGCTTTTTTTGTTGCGATTGAAGAGTGGGAAAAAACCAGCGCCTGAGCCCAACAGTTTGCGGGTGTTATCGCCCTCATGGCCGTGGCCAATCGGTTCAACTTTGATCACTTCGGCACCTAAGTCTGCCAGCACCATGCCGCAAGTTGGCCCCATCACCATGTGCGTGAACTCGACCACGCGAATGCCTTCGTAGGGCAAGTGTTTCTGCAGGTTTTCCGGTTCAGACATGCGCCCATCCTTTGGGCAAACCCGCTTCGGGTGTCATGCCGTAAAGCGGCTCACCCGGTAAGCCATCGCTTAAAGCTTGTCTGGCCAAAATCAATTTGGGAATGCTCACCCCGGTTTGAATGCCCATGGCTTCCAACATGAAAACCAAATCTTCTGTGACCACATTGCCAGATGCGCCAGGTGCATAGGGGCAGCCGCCTAATCCGGCCATCGAGCTGTCAAAGGTGCGCACGCCCACATCGTAGGCTGCCAAACAATTGGCAAGACCCAAGCCGCGTGTGTTGTGCATGTGAGCCGCACCCGTTTTGTTGCCAATTTCTGCAAATACGCGCTTGAACAAACGGCGCACCTGGGCAGGGTTGGCCATGCCTGTGGTGTCGGACAAGCCTGATTCATCGGCACCCGCTTCAATGACGGCAGCGGCCAGTTTCACCACATCGTCTTCGGCCACAAGGCCCTGAAGGGTGCAGCCAAATGCTGTGGAGATACCGGCTTCAACTTTCACATGCGGCGCCAACTCATTGCGAATTTGAACGATGGCGCGCACTTCCTCCACCATGGCTTCGCGTGTTTTGCGCACATTCGCCATGGAGTGCGCTTCGGAGGCAGAAACAGGAATCGTGAGTTTTTGTGCCCCGGCCTTGAGGGCCGCCTCGGCGCCTTTGCGGTTGGGGACCAAGGCCATCACGGTCAGATGAGGGTACTGGCGTGCATGCTGCACCACCAGGGCGGCATCGGCCATTTGGGGCAGCAAGTGACCTGGCACAAAGGAGGCCACTTCGATTTCTTGCAGTCCAGAGGCAACCAAAGCATCGATCCAACGCAATTTGTGAGCTGTGGCCATGGTTTGCTTGACCGACTGCAGGCCATCGCGCGGGCCGACTTCACTGATCAATACACGGTCTGATGTCATGTTGTCTTGGAGGTGTGGCAATGCGGTTTTTTTCAAGGTTGAACAATATTTTGACCAATTTTGTCGCATTTGCCCTCGATCTTTGCATAAAAGTCACAAGTCAAAGGATATTTCTCTAATTTGTGAATGATGAAACATCGAATAAAGTGAGGTTTGTTCAGGGACTGCTTGTTTTGCTGCTCCCTGCAAGCGGTTGAATTCAGCTGCGTCTTGTTTTGTTTTTTTATTTGAGGCTTTTTATGACTGATCGCATTGCCATTCACGGACTCCTCGTGGCCACACCGCTTTATCGCTTTATTGAAGACCAAGTCTTGCCTGCTGTGGGTGTCAAAAGCAAGGCCTTTTGGTCAGGCTTTGATGGCATCGTGAAAGATTTGGCGCCTGTGAACTTGGCCTTGTTGGCCGAGCGCGATCGCATTCAATTGGACATGGACAAGTGGCACAGCGATCACCCCGGTCCTCTGGCTGATGCCAAAGCCATGAAGGCTTATCGCCAACATTTGACCTCGATTGGCTACTTGGTGCCCGAGCCCAAAAACCTCAAAGCCAGCACCCAAAATGTGGATGCAGAGTTGGCTGTGTTGGCTGGCCCCCAGTTGGTGGTGCCTATTTTGAATGCACGCTATGCCTTGAACGCCGCCAACGCTCGTTGGGGTTCTTTGTATGACGCGCTGTATGGCACCGATGCCTTGAGTGAAGCCAACGGCTGCGAAAAAGGCACGGGCTACAACCCCAAGCGCGGCGCCAAAGTGATTGAGTATTGCCGCTATGTGCTCGACCGCTGCGCACCTTTGAAGAAAGGCTCGCACATTGACAGCACGGGCTACAGTGTGAAGGGCGGCAAGTTGGTGGTCAGCTTGAAAACAGGCACCACCACTTTGGCCGATGCCAAACAATTTGTAGGCTTCCAAGGCGATGCCAAGGCACCCACTTCCTTGCTGTTCAAGCACAACGGTTTGCACCTGGATTTGGAAATTAACAAATCACACCCCATCGGCAAAACAGACCCTGCGGGCGTGTCCGATTTGGTGGCTGAAGCTGCACTTTCTACCATCTTGGATTTGGAAGATTCAGTGGCCGCAGTGGATGCCGAAGACAAAGTTTTGGCTTACAGCAATTGGCTGGGCATCTTGCAAGGCACTTTGTCAGAAGACGTGCAAAAGGGTGGCAAGACCTTCAAGCGCACTTTGAATGCAGACCGCGTGTACACCAAGCCTAGCGGCAAGGGGCACGAAGTTTTGCATGGCCGCTCCTTGTTGTTCGTGCGCAATGTGGGTCACCTCATGACCAACCCTGCCATTTTGTATAACGCAGCTGATGGCACACAAAAAGAAATTCCAGAAGGCATTCTGGATGCCATGATCACCACCACCTGTGCCATGGTCGATTTGCAGAAAAACAAGGGTGCCGATTTCCGCAACAGCCGCACAGGCAGCGTCTACATCGTCAAGCCCAAAATGCACGGCCCCAAAGAAGTGGGCTTTGCAGACACCTTGTTTGGCCGCGTGGAAAAAGTTTTGGGCTTGAAGCCTTCGACCGTCAAGCTGGGCATCATGGACGAAGAGCGCCGCACCAGCGCCAATTTGGCAGCTTGCATTGCCGCTGCCAAATCGCGCGTGGCCTTCATCAATACGGGCTTCTTAGACCGCACTGGCGAT
>CANFJC010000066.1 GCA_947447245.1 Comamonadaceae bacterium | reverse complement strand
CTTCAAAAGTATCCGCAACATACTCATAGCCAATTTGAATTGCGCATGTTGCTAGACAGCCCCACCGAAACCACACACACCCACGTCATGATGACCTCACCAGAGGTGCATCGGCAATGATTCTGGACTGGCATACAGCCTACATTCTCAGCACACCTCTGGCCATTCGCGCCATCGAACTGCTCTTTGCTCTGAGCTTGGGCATTCAGACTTTGGAATATTGGCGCATGCGTCCTGCCACCCAAGGACATGGCCTGTGGATATGGTCCATTCAGCGCCAAGACATTCCCCATCCATCGCTGCGTCAATTTCTAGATGTCTTGTTCACACCCACTTCCTTCAGTGCATTGTTGGCCTTAAGGCTATTGGCATTGCTCAGCGTGGCCATTCAGGGCGGTCATTTATGGAGCATAGGTTTTTTGTTTGTGAGCAATTTGGCAATCCTGATTCGCTGGCGAGGGGCCTTCAATGGCGGCAGCGATTTCATGACCTTGGTCGTGCTCACCGGCTTGTTCATTGCACAACTCGTGAGCCACTTTGCAAGCCCAGAATTGGGGTGGCGTGCTGGCTTTTGGTACATCACCATACAGTCGATCACCTCTTATTTCATGTCGGGCTCGGTGAAGCTGCTCAAGCGTGAATGGCGTGACGGCCGAGCCATGACCATCTTCTTGAATGGTGCCATTCACGGACCGCTCAAGTCGAACCATTGGCTGCGCAAACCTTGGGTCGCCACGATCAGCTCTTGGTCATTTATTCTGTGGGAAAGTGCAGCGCCACTGGCCTTGCTGGACGCGCGTTTGGCCGTGGTCTTTTGCACCATTGCAGCGCTGTTTCACTTTTTGGTATTTTGGTATTTTGGTTTGAACCGATTTTTCTGGGCTTGGCTGGCCACGTTTCCAGCCCTTGTTTGGTGTGCAGGGCAAATTTAAGCTGGGCAGCTTGAACCAGCTACCCGTTTGGTGACATGGCGGCCAAACTTGAAACAGGACGCCTTAGGGTTGGATCAAATGGATTGATTTTTTTAGAAATCATTTCTGCTTCCTTTTGCAACAGAGCAACCACCGTCGGCAATCTGTCTTCATTCAAGCGCGCAGAAATCGTTCCAACACTGAGCGCCGCCACTGCACGACCTTCGCGGTCCAAAATGGGCACTGCAACCCCAGCCATGCCCTCTAGCAAACCCGTGTTTTTTCCTGCGAATCCCAACTCTCTGACGCGTTCAATTTCTGTTCGCAGGTAAACCTCGTCAAACATACCCAGTTCTCGCACCCGAGGAACATTGAATCGAATTACCTCATCGCGTTCCGCTTCTGGCAAGAACGCCAAAATGGCCAAGCTACCTTGCCCAACGCCCAAAGCAATTCGCCCACCAATGTCGCCGGTGAAAGAACGAATGGGGAAAGGGCCTTCACTTCGATCGATGCACACTGCATCAAAACCACTTCGAGCCAACAGAAACAAGGTATCGCCAAGACTGGCACACAAGCGCAACATGATGGGGCGGCATATCTCACGCAAGTTGAGCGGGTTACCAGCCCTGGCTGCCAACACAAAGAAGTCGACACTGAGTCTGTAATGCTTGGTTCTCTCGTCTTGTTCGACAACATTTTGCAAGACCAGCGCTTGCAAGGTGCGATGCACGGTGCCTTGGGTCAGCCCCACATCTTTGGCGATCTGTGTGACGCGCGCGCCTTCTGCTTTGGCATCAGACAGATTTTTGATAATGGCAAAGGCTCGCTCGAGGGTGCCAGTACCTGTTTGAAGTTCTTCCATGAGTCACTCAGTGAAATAAATTGAATTCAGTTTATTCCAAAATTTCAATCAATGGAATAAATAAATTATTTCTCTCATTTAATGAAATTCCCTGTTGACGACTCTGCCTCTTTAAAACAAGATCAAAATAAACCAAGCCACAGAAAGGGCCGTTCAATGTCGTTTTTGACGCTGACAGATGTTTCCAAGTTCTACGGCGCAAGCTGCGTCGTCGACAAGATGAATCTGAGTGTCGAAAAAGGTGAGTTCGTCACCTTGCTCGGACCGTCTGGCTGCGGCAAGACCACCACCCTGCAAATGATTGCGGGCTTTGCAGACGTCACCAATGGCAGCATCACCCTAGACGGCAAAGACATCACACACACCAAACCCAACACGCGGGGTCTGGGCATCGTGTTCCAAAGTTATGCCCTCTTCCCCCACATGACGGTCGAAGAGAACGTGAGTTTTGGACTCGAAATGCGCAAGGTTTCAAAGCCCACACGGGCTCGCCAAGTTGCCGATGCATTGGCTTTGGTGCATTTAGAAGACTATGCCAAGAGGTACCCAAGCGAGCTTTCTGGGGGGCAACGGCAACGGGTTGCTCTGGCCAGAGCTTTGGTCATTGAACCGCCCGTGTTGTTGCTGGATGAACCACTCTCAAATTTAGATGCCAAGCTTCGCGAAGAGATGCAATTCGAATTAAGACATATCCAGAGAAGCGTGGGCACCACAACCATCATGGTGACCCACGATCAATCAGAAGCGATGTCTATCAGTGATCGCGTGGTGGTCATGCAGTCCGGGAAAATCACCCAAATTGATCAGCCCTACACGCTTTATGAAAACCCCCAGACAAGGTTCATCTCTGCATTTGTTGGCAAGGCCAACTTGTTGCAAGGCGAAATCGTCAGACAAGACACTGGGTCAAGCATCCGCATCCATGGCATTTCCTTTTTGTGCGGCGAAACGCCATTGCAAGCAGGAAGCCAGGCATTCCTCAGTTTGCGCCCCGAAAAAATTCACTTAGCTCCCCTTAATGAGGGCCTGATCAATGGGCGAGTTGCGGCCAGATTTTTCTTGGGCAGCCAATGGCTTTACCAAATTGAAACCAAGGCTGGCATGCTTCAAGTCGTGAGCAGCAACAGCGATACAGCCCCTCTTCAAGAACATCAAGAGACTGGGCTGACTTGGTCTTCTGAATCTCTGCGAATACTGCCATGAGCCAGACCCAAAGCAAGGCACCCTGGTTGCTATCGGCGCCAGCCATCGCCTTGTTTGTGGCATTGCTGCTTGCACCCATGCTCATGACGGCTGTGTTGTCTTTCAATGTTTTTGATTACAACACCGGAATCAAAAATGCCTACACGCTTGACCATTACATCGCCGTTTTCACCGACGACTATTACTACGAAGTATTTTGGCGAACCTTCTGGATTGCAGCGGTGACCACCGGCATCTGTTTGTTGGTGGGTGCGCCTGAAGCCTATATTTTGAGTCGCATGAAAACGCCATGGCGAAGCATCTTTTTACTGATCGTGCTTGCGCCCTTGCTGGTGTCGGTGGTGGTGCGAGCATTTGGATGGAGTTTGCTACTCGGGCCAAGAGGCATCTTCAATCAGATTTCTCTGGCACTGGATTTAGGCAACATCAAGATTTTGTACACCGAATGGGCGGTCATCATTGCGCTCGTGCATGTCATGCTGCCCTTCATGATCATTCCCATCTGGACGTCCTTGCAAAAACTAGATCCGGGTGTAGAAAACGCTGCGCTTTCTTTGGCTGCTTCACCGTTTGCAACTTTAAGGCGCGTGGTTTTTCCGCAAGTGGTACCTGGTATTTTGTCTGGCAGCTTGATTGTGTTTGGCTTGAGTGCCAGTGCGTTTGCCATTCCAGGACTGCTGGGTGGCCGTCGACTGAAAATGGTGGCCACGGTGGTTTATGACGAATATTTGCATGAGTTGAACTGGCCTTTAGGCGCGACGCTGGCTTTGATTTTGCTGGTAGCCAACCTGGTTGTGATGCTGAGCTACAACAAAATTCTAGAGCGCAAGTATCAAAAATCGATGGGGCTTGCATGAACAAAAATGGCCCCCTTGCTTTGCTCTTCAATGGACTGGTCATCAGCTTCATGCTGGCCCCCTTGGTGGTCGTTTGCTTGGTGGCTTTTACGCCAGGCAATACCCTCACCATCCCAAGCACCGAATTTTCACTGCGTTGGTTTGCTGCCGTCTTCAAGCATTCTGACTTCGTCACTGCATTTTGGAACAGCCTTTGGTTGGCCATAGCGGCAGCCAGTTTGTCGACCGCCATCGCCATCCCTGCGGGACTGGCCATTACACGTTTTCAGTTCACTGGGCGAGATGCCTTGAACGGCTTGTTTTTATCCCCCCTCATCGTGCCGCACTTGGTTTTAGGTGTGGCCTTGTTGCGTCTGTTTTCGCTGATAGGTGCCACAGGAAGTTTTGGCTGGCTGATCTTGGCACACACCTTGATCGTGACACCCTATGTTTTGCGTTTGATCGTGGCCGCCTCCTCAGGCATGGACAGTCATTGCGAAGATGCCGCACTTTCATTGGGCGCCAGCCGAGCCACTGTTTTTTGGCGCGTCACCTTGCCCATGATTCTTCCTGGTGTGACAGGGGGCTGGCTTTTGGCCTTCATCAACAGCTTTGATGAGGTCACCATGTCCATCTTTGTCACATCGCCAGTGACCGTCACTTTACCCGTGCGCATGTACATGTACGCCACGGAATCGGTTGACCCTTTAATGGCCGCCGTCTCAGCACTCATGGTGGCTCTGACTGCCGGTGTCATGCTGATCTTGGATCGGCTCTATGGCTTGGACAAAATTTTGGTAGGTGAAAAATAATGTCTCAGAACACTGCCAAGACTCATAAAGGGCAACTGGTCAGGTTGGTCGAATTGAATCGGAAAAGCATTCAGATTTTCATCAATGGCGAAGCAACTGAGGCGCTCGAAGGCGACACCCTTTTAACGGCTGTTTTGACCCAACAAAAAGCCATCAGACAAGCAGAGTTCAGCCATTCAGATCGTGCTGGATTTTGTTTAATGGGTGCCTGCCAAGATTGCTGGGTGGCCACAGAAGACGGTACGCGCTTGCGCAGTTGCAGCACCCTGGTTCAAGCCAACATGCGATTGGTGACACCCAAGGCCAAGCCATGACGCAGTCACTTCAAGCTGTCATTGTGGGTGCGGGGCCAGCTGGAATTCGCGCAGCACAAACTTTGGTGGCGCATGGACTGCGCCCCATTGTGATCGATGAGTCTGCCCGATGGGGTGGTCAAATTTACAGGCAAGCGCCCCGCAATTTCACACGTTCATCCAAAAAACTTTATGGTTTTGATGCGCCCAAAGCGGATGCCGTATTGTCGGCCATGGATGCTCTGCTTTCTAAAGTGGACTACCGACCCAACACTTTGGTGTGGAACGCAGAAGGCGGACAACTGGATGTGCTGTTCGAAGGCAGTCCTTCAGTCATAGATTACACAGACTTGATCGTTGCCACGGGTGCAACAGATCGCATCTTGCCATTCAAGGGATGGACATTGCCTGGGGTCTTTAGCATGGGCGGTGCACAAGTTGCTTTGAAGTTTCAAGGCTGCGCCATTGGACAAAAAATTGTATTTGCAGGCACAGGACCTTTGCTCTATTTGGTGGCTTATCAATATGCCAAGGCAGGTGCCAATGTAGTGGCGGTAATAGACAGCAGCCATTTCAGCCAACAAGTCAAAGCTGTGCCAGCACTGCTCAACCAAGCGATGGTCTTTGCCAAAGGCGTTTATTACCTTGCATGGCTCAAAGCGCATGGCATTGCCATTCACCATGGCGCCACCCCCATCGAAGTCAAGGGCGCGCAAAGTGTTGAGAAACTCATTTGGCGCAATGCGCAAGGCGAGCATCAGATCGATTGCGATGCGGTGGCAACGGGCTACGGCCTTCGAAGTGAATCTCAGCTTGCCGACATTCTGGGGTGCAAATTTGTATTTTCAAATGCTGAAAACAGCTGGATACCAGAGAAAGATCTGTCAGGCCGGTCAACACTTCAACACGTGTATTTGGCGGGAGATGGCGCAGGCATTCAAGGTGCTGATGCCGCAGAATGGGCAGGCGAGTTGGCCGGCTTGGCATTGATTGAAGACAGGCAACTCAAACAGCATGTCAAGCACTCGACACGTTCTCAAGCCTTAGCAGGGTATCTGCAAAAGAGAATGGCCTTTGGGCATGGCTTGAACATGGCGTTTCAAGATCCTCCAAATTGGGCTCGCCAAACGACAGACGACACCGTCATTTGCCGCTGTGAAGAAATCACCGCAGGCGACATCAGGCAGACAGCCCAATCAACGGGGGCACAAGATCTGAATCGCCTGAAAGCAATGTGTCGGGTTGGGATGGGAAGGTGTCAGGGCAGAATGTGCGGGCCAGCAGCTGCTGAGCTGCTTGCAGATTGCACACAGCAATCGATTGTCAAAGTGGGCCGGCTTAGAGGCCAAGCCCCGATCAAGCCTATCCCATTTTTACAAAACCCCACTGTGAAAACCATGTCCTGCGATGCCAAGGAGGACAAATGAGCATCAGCCCTCTGTCCTGTGATGTGGCCATTGTAGGCGGAGGCATTGTCGGCTGCTCTGCTGCGCTTGCTTTGCGCAAATTGGGCAAGTCTGTCATTTTGATCGAACGTGATTTGTGTGGCTCTCGATCAAGTGGTGTGAATTACGGCGGGGTTCGCCGACAGGGCAGATCACTCATCCAACTTCCCTTGGCTCAAAGAGCGCACGCCATTTGGGAAAAGTTGCCTGAAATTTTAGGCTCATCTTGCGAGTACACGCGTTCTGGGCATTTGAAGATTGCCCGAAGCGAGGCAGATTTGGCTTCACTCATTGCCTACAAAGAAAAAGCCGAACCCTTTGGCTTGGGACTCCAAATCTATTCTGGCCATCAACTGAGAGAACTCTACCCATGGCTGAGTGAAAGGGTTGTGGGTGGATCTTTGTGCGCAGAAGATGGCCACGCCAATCCACGCTTGGTGTCACCTGCGTTTGCAAGAGTCGCATCGCAAGCGGGCGCTCTTCTGATGGAGAGAACCCAAGTCATTGACATGGCGCACTCCAATGCAGGCTTCACACTGCAAACCAGCACAGGCCAAGTCATCAAAGCGCCCGTTCTTTTAAATTGCGCTGGTGCTTGGGCAAGCTTCGTTGCAGAAAAGTTCAACGAAACCGTGCCCATGATTTCTGCTCACCCCACCATGGCCGTCACTGAACCGCTGCCTAACTTCATGTCACTTAGTTTGGGGGTTGAAGGCGGTGGCATCTATGCAAGGCAAGCCCACCGGGGCAATTGCGTGATTGGTGGATCGCGGGGATTTGCTTTAGATGAGCTGAGAGCACGCCCAAGCAGAGAAGCCATTCAATTGGTACTGGCCAGGTCGGTCGAACTTTTGCCGCAACTCAAACATGCCAACATCATCCGCACTTGGAGTGGCACCGAAGGCTACTTGCCCGACCACGAGCCCGTGATCGGGCCCAGCAGAACCACGCCAGGTTTGTTTCACGGTTTTGGCTTTGCAGGTGCTGGCTTTCAAATTGGCCCTGCCGTTGGCGAAGTGTTGTCCGAATTGGCAACCCAAGGCCAAACCACAACCCCTATCGATGGATTTTCCATTTCAAGATTTTCCCGTGTGCTTTCGTCTATTACTACAACCCTAGGAGATTTACCATGAAGTTCTGTTCTCAACTCAAGAATTCAGTTGCCAAACCATTGAGTGCCATTGCACTGGCATCGATGGCCCTGCTAGGGAGTGCGTCTGTTCAGGCTCAAACCAAAACGCTTTACATCGGCATGAACGGCGGCACGATGGAAAAGACTTGGACAGAGAACGTTTTTCCAGCGTTCGAAAAAGCCAACAATGTGAAGGTTGTCGTGGTGCCGGGCACATCATCTGAAATTTTGGCCAAAGCGCAAGCCAATAAAGACAAACCTCAAATGCACGTCATGTTCTTAGACGATGGCGTGATGGTGCGTGCAGCGGGTATGGGCTTGTGTGAAAAAATGAAGCCCAGCGGTCCTTTGAATGAAATTTTTCCAACGGCACGTTTTAAAGACGATATTGCAGCGGGCGTCACCATGGGCATGACCGGCTTGGCGTACAACAAAAAAATGTTTGCCGAAAAAGGCTGGGCCGCTCCTACCTCTTGGATGGATTTGGCTGATCCCAAATACAAAGGCAAGGTGGTCTTCCAATCGATGCCGTCTTCTTCCTTTGGCCTGCATGGTTTCTTGATGTTCAATCGCATCAAAGGCGGCACAGAAGCCAATGTCGAGCCAGGCTTCAATGCATGGAAAGCGGCCATTGGTCCGAACGTTCTAGAATACATTCCCAGTTCTGCCAAATTGGCTGAAATGATTCAAAACGGAGAGGCCGCCATTGCGCCCTTGACACCGACTGGCGTGGCAACACTTCAAGAAAAAGGCATTGCCATTGAATATGCTCAACCCAAAGAAGGATCTGTTGTCTTGATGGTTGCTGAATGCGTGATTGCAAACAACACGGAGCCCGTTTTGTCACAAAAACTCGCGGAGTACTTGCTTTCTGCGTCTGCTCAAGCAGCAGGTTTGGAACATGGCAACCAAATTCCATCAAACCCCAAAGCCCCTGCAATTGGCAATGATGCCAAGCTCAAACTGAAGCAGTTTGCAGATTACATGAAAACAGCGGTGGTCTTGGACTGGAATGCCATCAATGAAAATCGCCCAGCTTGGAATGCTCGCTGGAACCGTAGCATCGAACGTTAAGAGAAAACCATGAGTTACTGCACTGAGATTCAAAGTATTTTCAAGTCCTTGGGCCTCGCATTGCCACCCGTCAATGCACAGGGTTTCGAGGTCAACTCTCCTGTTGATGGCAGATTGCTTGCAAAAGTCACTGCTCACACAGAGGCTGAAATCAGTGCAGAACTTTCACGTTCTCACCAAGCCTCCCTTGCTTGGCGCAAAGTACCTGCGCCCAAGCGAGGTGAGTTGGTGCGTGTGTTTGGAGAGCTTGTAAGACAGCACAAAGAGCCCCTTGGGCAACTGATCTCTCATGAAACTGGAAAGATTCTTCAGGAAGGATGGGGAGAAGTTCAAGAAGTGGTTGATATTTGTGAATTTGCAGTTGGCCTCTCGCGTCAGCTTTATGGATTGAGCATTGCCAGCGAGCGCCCCGATCACAAATTGCTTGAAACTTGGCACCCACTGGGCGTTGTGGGCATCATTTCCGCCTTCAATTTTCCGATGGCGGTTTTCGCATGGAATGCTGCATTGGCTTTGGTCTGTGGCAACACCTTGGTTTGGAAACCATCAGAAAAAGCACCTCTGAGTGCCATGGCCTTGACCGGCCTTCTTTTGAAAGCAGCAGAACAATCCGGTATGGCGCTAGACGGTTTGATGTGCCTGCTTCAAGGCAACAGTGCCGTTGGCAAAGCCATGGTTGAAAGCCCTCACATCAAACTGGTCAGTGCCACGGGCTCTACAGCCATGGGCCGCCAAGTTGCGATGTCATGTGCAACAACTTTCAAGAAATCATTGCTAGAACTGGGTGGCAACAATGCCGCCATTGTCTGCCCTAGCGCCAATCTAGAATTGGTCACCCGCGGCGTGGTTTTTTCTGCGGCTGGCACAGCAGGTCAGCGCTGCACCACACTGAGGCGGCTCATTGTTCACCGCTCTGTGTACCAACAACTTATTTCCGCCTTGCACAAAGTATTTGAGAAACTGCCAGTGGGCAATCCGCTGACAACGGGCACTTTGGTGGGGCCTCTGATTGATCAAAACGCTTTCAACAACATGCAGGCCTCTTTAGAAGAAGCCCAAAAACTAGGCGGCAAAGTTCATTTTGGAAATCGATGCGATGTGGGTGGCCCCAATGCCTACTACGTACGCCCTGCGATCGTTGAATTTGAAACACAAGTGGGCCCCATGCTGCGCGAAACCTTTGCCCCGATTTTGTACGTGGTTCCTTACGACAATTTTGACGATGCCATCGCCATGAACAATGCAGCATCGCACGCCTTGTCTTCTTCTGTGTTCACTCAAGATCTGCGTGAAGCAGAAATATTCACTTCATCCATAGGCTCCGATTGCGGCATTGCCAATGTCAACATCGGCACCAGCGGCGCTGAAATTGGCGGCGCATTTGGCGGCGAAAAAGAAACTGGCGGTGGGCGAGAGTCGGGGTCAGATGCATGGAAAGCCTATATGCGCAGAGCCACCAACACCGTTAACTATGGCAGCAGTCTTCCATTGGCACAAGGCATTCAGTTTGATGTTTAGCAAGCTTTGAATTGGCAATGAGAATTAAGGTCATGAATGGCCTGGCCGTCCTTATAATGGCCATTCAACATGTCAAACAAATCAAAATCTTTTAAACGCCTGGTACTTTTGCTTGTAGTTCCATTGCTCGCAGGCGCAATCGGTGCAATCACATACCTCAAAGGGGGTCGGATTGTAGAAACAGAAAATGCCTACCTCAAGGCCGACAAAGTCCCCGTCAATGCCGAAATTTCTGGCGTTGTCAAAGAAGTTTTAGTGGCAGACAACCAAGTGGTCAAAGCTGGCGATGTCTTGTTCAGACTAGACCCTGCACCCGTTCAAATTGCACGCGCCAAAGCTGAAGCCAAACTCTTGCAAGTGCGAGTAGATTTAGCAGCACTCAAAGCCAGTTACCGCACCAAGCAGGCTGAAATCAACTTGGCAAAATCAAAACAAGAGTTTTCACTCAAAGAACAAGCACGGCAAGCAGAGTTGCTAAGCAAGAATTTTGTGTCTGCCTCCAAATTTGACGAAGCCAAACAAAACACAGAATTAGCAGCCATGCAAGTGATCGCACTTCAACAAGATTTGCAACGCATAGCAGAATCCCTGAATGGCAATGTCAATGCACCTGTTGAAAAACATCCCAGCTACCTCAGTGCCCAAGCCGAATTCGATCAAAACAAACTCGATCTCGCGCGCATTGAAATTCGGGCTGCTGTCGCAGGCACGGTCAATAAACCACCGAAGCTGGGACAGTTTGTAGCTGCAGGCAGCATGGTCATGGCCTTGGTGGTCAATGGCAACTTATGGATTGAGGCCAACCTCACAGAAACTGATCTGACCTATGTGCACGTGGGTCAGTCTGTCAAAATTCACATCGACACCTATCCTGATGTGGTGTGGCAAGGAGAAGTCGAAAGCTTGAGCGGCGCCACAGGGTCAGAATTTGCCTTGATCCCTGCACAAAATGCATCAGGCAATTGGATCAAGGTGGCGCAGCGCGTTGCCGTCAAAATCAAGATCACGCCCAACGAGCAAGCGCCAGAACTTCGCACAGGTCTGAGCACCAAAGTTGAAATCGATACGCGGCATCGCCGAAGCCTTTTGGGCATCACACTCTAACCTGGCCACCTCTAAGCGGCCATGACAAACCCCAGCGAGATCGAACACCGCGGCTTGATCACGGTATCCGTGATGTTGGCTACCATCATGCAGGCTTTGGACGCCACCATTGCCAACGTGGCCCTGCCGCACATGCAAGGCTCGATGAGCGCCACACAAGAACAGATGTCTTGGGTCCTGACGTCTTACATCGTGGCATCAGCCATCTTCATTCCACTCACTGGATTTCTAACGGCCAAGTTTGGACGCAAGCGCATTTTCATCATGGCTGTCATTGGCTTTACGCTAGCCTCCATGCTCTGTGGTGCTGCACAGAATCTGGAACAAATTGTGATGTTCAGATTTCTTCAAGGTGTGTTTGGTGCCAGCCTGGTGCCTTTGTCTCAATCGGTCTTGCTAGACACCTATCCTCCAGAAAAGCATGGCACCGCCATGGCCATGTGGGGCGTGGGCGTGATGATTGGCCCCATCTTAGGCCCCAGCCTTGGTGGTTGGCTCACTGAATATTACAGTTGGCGATGGGTCTTCTACATCAATCTGCCCTTGGGCTTGCTCACTTGGTTTGGATTGGCCGCTTACATCAAAGAGACACCCATCGATCAAGAAAGAAAATTTGACTGGTTAGGTTTTGTATTTCTCAGCATTGCGCTTGGTGCCTTGCAGTTGATGCTGGATCGGGGCGAATCTTTAGACTGGTTCAAGAG
>CANFJC010000065.1 GCA_947447245.1 Comamonadaceae bacterium | reverse complement strand
AGGAAGTCCCGTGGCTTGGATTTTGACAACCGCAACATCCGTGCGTTTATCAGCACCAATGATTCTGGCCTTGAACTCGCGTTTGTCTGTCAATGTCACGAGGACCTCATCTGCACCGTCAACCACATGGGCATTGGTCATGATGTAACCATCGGCTGTCAAAATAAATCCTGAACCGACACCCCTGGGTTGAGTCTCTTCAGGGGCTGGCGTTCTGCCTTGACGCGGCGCTTGCCTGGGCGCATTGGGCGCATTGGGCGTGTTTGGCATTGGGATGCCAAAGAACCGCCGAAACAATTCTTGGGTTTCTTCGTCCATGCCACCGCCACTGCTGGCTGGGATGCGAACTTTTTCCAGCGTTCGAATATTGACCACCGACGGGCCCACTTGTTCGACCAATTCTGTGAAGTCAGGCAAGCCCTTGACGACGGTTTGCTGCGCAAGTGCATGACCAGGGGCAAGCACGAATGCAAGAAGCCCCAAAGACAAACACACGGCAAGTAAAACACTTGGCGATTTAAAACGCATCAGTTTCATAAGCTATCAAAACTCCCATTTAATTTCTGCACAGAAAACTCAATCTGAATGCGAATATACAGCGCAACGAAATCCATGCCAACGCTCAGGGAATGAACGCTTTGCAACCCAAAACCACTGAGTGCGTGATGTCGAATTGAACAATGAAACAAACAGATATTGCTGAAAATCCAAATGCACGCGGATTGCGCAAGCATCTTCTGAAAGCACGTCAATTGATGGCTGATTCAAGCGGATGTTGAGGGCTGGAATGGGCGCCAAAGCAAGGGCTTGCGTCGACTGCGAAAGCGCGGACTGAACAAGCCACGCTTGACCGTCCCAACAAAGCCAATGTGGGGTGGCTTCTCTTTTCAAACTGGCAACAGAAAAAAGCGTCAGCAAAAACCAAGCAGCACAAAGGCTAGCAGCTCTCCAACCATCCAACTGGCCCGCCAACAAACTGAGGATGATTGCCAGCAAAGACAGCACTGCCAGGCCAAGCACCCCACAAGCGCCCCAAAAAAAACGCCCAACCGGGTAATCGACCGATGGGGCGTTTTGACTCAAAAGAATTAGATCCGACGGAAAACCAAGCTACCGTTGGTGCCACCAAAACCGAAGTTATTTTTCAACGCGTATTCAATGTTGACGTCACGTGCGGTATTGGCACAATAATCCAAATCGCATTCTGGATCTTGGTTGTCCAAGTTGATGGTCGGCGGCACTTTTTGATGGTGCAAGGCCAAGACTGTGAAAATACTCTCAATGCCACCAGCACCACCCAACAAGTGCCCGGTCATGGACTTGGTGGAGCTGACCAAAGTTTTCTTGGCGTGATCACCCAAAGCCGCCTTGATGGCATTGGTTTCATTCACATCACCCAAAGGTGTGGAGGTGCCATGGGCATTCAAGTAACCCACTTGATCTGCATTGATGCCGGCATTGCGAATGGCTGAGACCATGGCACGACGTGGTCCGTCCATGCTGGGCGCAGTCATGTGACCGGCATCTGCGCTCATGCCATAGCCACAAATTTCGGCATAGATTTTGGCGCCGCGTGCTTTAGCGTGCTCGTACTCTTCGACCACCATCACACCAGCGCCTTCACCCAAAACAAAACCGTCACGGTCTTTGTCCCAAGGGCGGGATGCTGCTGCAGGATCATCGTTGCGTGTCGACAAAGCGCGCATGGCTGCAAAGCCGCCCAAGCCCAGTGGCGAAATGGTGGCTTCAGAGCCACCTGCCACGACCACGTCAGCGTCACCATATTCAATCATGCGACTGGCTTCGCCAATGCAATGAAGACCAGTGGTGCAAGCGGTGACAACGGCCAAGTTAGGACCCTTGAAACCAAAACGCATCGAGACATGGCCCGCAATCATGTTGATGATTGAAGCTGGCACAAAGAAAGGAGAAATGCGGCGCGGGCCGCGCGCTGTGTACTCAACATGCGTTTGCTCAATCATGGGCAAACCGCCAATGCCAGAACCAATCACGCAAGCAATGCGCGTGGCCAACTCTTCGTCCAAGGCTTCGCCCGTGGGCAAGCCAGCATCTGCGACAGCTTGTGCGGCTGCAGCAATGCCGTAATGGATAAAGGCGTCCATCGTGCGCGCCTCTTTGGCGCTGATGTACTGCTCTAAATTGAAACCCTTCACCTCGCCCGCAATTCTGCAAGCGAAAGCGGAGGTGTCAAATTTGCTGATCAGGCCAATACCAGACTGCCCTGCCAAAAGATTGGTCCATGCCTGCGCCACCGTGTTTCCAACGGGGCTGATACATCCCAAGCCCGTAACAACAACTCGGCGACGGGTCATCTCAGATCAAGCCTTTTTGCTTTGGGCGTAGTCAATGGCCGCTTTGACGGTCGTGATCTTTTCAGCGTCTTCGTCTGGAATTTCAATGCCAAATTCATCTTCTAAAGCCATCACCAGTTCAACGGTGTCCAAGGAGTCTGCGCCCAGGTCAGCAACGAATGCTTTCTCGGGTGTGACTTGTGACTCTTCAACGCCGAGTTGCTCAGCAATGATTTTTTTGACACGTGCTTCGATATCGCTCATGGATTCCCTCTGAGGGTTGTAAAAAAGGAGATTTTATCAGGACATATGCATGCCACCATTGACATGCAATTCCTGACCCGTTACATAATTTGCCATTGGACTGGCCAAAAAGGACACTGCGTGTGCAATATCCTCAGGCAAACCCAGTTTACCCAATGGAATTTGAGCCATCAGGGCTTGATGCTGTGCCTCTGGCAAAGCGGCAGTCATGTCTGTGGCAATAAAGCCTGGCGCCACACAATTGACCGTGATGTTGCGACTTCCCAACTCTCGGGCCAAAGCGCGGGTCATGCCGGCCACACCGGCCTTGGCAGCCGCGTAATTGGCTTGGCCTGGGTTGCCAGCAGCGCCCACCACGCTGGTGATGCTGATAATTCGGCCATAGCGCTGTTTCATCATAGGGCGCATCACAGCGCGGCTCATGCGAAAAACAGCCTTCAAATTGGTGTCCAAAACGGCATCCCAATCGTCGTCCTTCATGCGCATGGCCAATGTGTCACGCGTAATGCCCGCGTTGTTGACCAACACATGCAAGCCGCCCTGTGATTTGACGATCTCATCGATCAGCGCTTCGCCTGCAGCAGCGTCATTGACGTTCAAATTAGCGCCGCGGCAGCCCGAATAGGCAGCCAGCGCATCAGATATACGGGCGGCACCTTCGTCTGTGGTGGCCGTGCCAATCACTGTCAAGCCTTGTTTGGCCAATTCCAGCGCAATGGCAGCGCCAATGCCCCTAGAAGCACCTGTAACCAGTGCAACTTGGCCTTTGAATTCTGTCGTTGTCATGCCAATGCTCCTTTGGCTTCTAGCAAGGAGGCAGGGTCGAACACAGGCAGGCCTGTCATGTCAGCATCAATGCGCTTGACCATGCCTGCCAAAACTTTGCCTGGGCCACATTCAAGAACCATGTTGACACCTTGGGCCTTGATGGCTTGAACGCACTCTACCCAGCGCACAGGGCCAAAGGCTTGGCGATACAGGGCATCGCGAATGCGTTCGGCATCTGTTTCAGCGGACACATCGATGTTGTTGACGACTTTAATTTGGGGCGCTGCAAATGAGGTTACTGCCAATTTTTCTTTCAGCTTTTCTGCTGCAGGCTGCATGAGGCTGGAATGGAAAGGCGCTGAAACAGGCAAGTTCAACGCACGCTTTGCACCCATGGCTTTTAAAACTTCGCAGGCTTTTTCAACGGCCGCTTTGCTACCCGCAATGACAGTTTGAGCGGGGTCGTTGAAATTCACAGCCTCGACGACTTCACCGCTGCCTGCAGGGAACGTGGCTTTTGCTTGCGCACACCCTTCAATGACTTTCGCAGCATCCATGCCCAAAATGGCGGCCATGGCTCCCACTCCCACTGCTACTGCATCTTGCATGGCGGCAGCACGGTATCGAACCAAGGGCGCTGCCTGCGCCAAGGTCAAAACACCCGCAGCCACAAGCGCTGAATACTCACCCAATGAATGGCCTGCAAGCACAGCAGGTTGAGCACCGCCTTCTGCCAACCACGCACGGTAGGCAGCGATGGCAGCAACCAACATGACAGGTTGCGTGTTGGTGGTTAAGGCCAAGGCTTCTTTGGGGCCTTGATGAATGAGCGCACCCAAGTCTTCGCCCATGGCATCTGAAGCTTCTTTCAAAGTTTCAAGGACGGCAGGATGATCACCCCATGCGTCCAACATGCCCACCGATTGGGAGCCTTGACCGGGGAAAACAAAAGCAAATGCACTCATGATTTCTAATCAGAATTGATCAATATTTTAAGAGGACCGAGCCCCAAGTGAATCCACCCCCAACGCCTTCGAGCATCAGGGTTTGGCCTTTGGTAATTTGCCCAGTCCGCACGCCGTGATCGAGCGCCAATGGAATTGATGCGGCAGATGTATTGCCATGTTGGTCCACTGTGACAATGACTTTATCCATCGACATTTTGAGTTTTCGCGCAGTGCTTTGCATGATTCGAATATTGGCCTGATGAGGCACCAGCCAATCAATGTCACTGGCGTTCAAACCAGCTTTGCTCAAAGATGCGAGGGCTGTTTCTTCAAGAACGCCAACAGCCAGTTTGAAAACGGCTTGTCCATCCATTTTCAAAACGGGGTCACCCAAAATGGCACCGCCCGATACGTGACCTGGTACGCACAAAAGTTCTGAATATTTGCCATCGGCGTGAATGTCGGTGGCCAAAATGCCAGGCGTGCTGGAAGCCTCCAACACAACGGCACCCGCGCCATCGCCAAACAACACGCAAGTGGTACGGTCTTTGAAATCAAGGATGCGGCTAAAGACTTCTGCACCGATCACCAAGGCTCGCTTGGCCGTACCGGTTTTGATCATGGCGTCTGCCACAGTCATGGCATAAATGAAGCCACTGCAAACTGCTTGCACATCAAAAACAGGGCAGCCCACAATGCCTAATTTGCTTTGAAGCAAGGCGGCTGTAGATGGGAAGACCATGTCTGGGGTTGAGGTGGCCACAATGATCAAATCAATGTCCGAAGGCTGACAACCAGCTGCCTGCATCGCAAGCTGGGCTGCCTCGGCCCCTAAATCACTGCTGCCAACGCCTGCATCCACAAAATGACGGGCGCGAATGCCTGTTCTTTCGACGATCCAATCGTCAGAGCTTTCGATGCCTTGGGCCGCCAACTCAGCCACAAGGTCGGCATTGGTCAGTCTTCTTGGAGGCAGATAGCTGCCTGTGCCAGAAATACGAGAATAAATGGTCATTCGGTAGCGGCCGGGTTGGCTGAATTTTCAGCAAGCCCTTGTGCATTCAACAAAGGGGCTGCATGTGCAATTCGAGCAGCAACACGACTAAGCAGTTGATGTCTGGCAGCATCATACGCTCGGTTCAAGGCAACTCCGAAGGCCAACTCGTCAGCCGAGCCATGGCTTTTGAAAACCAAGCCGCGCAAGCCCAACAGCGCAGCGCCGTTGTAACGGCGATGGTCAACTCTGTTTTTAAACGAATTTAGAACAGGATAAGCAAAGATGGCAGCAATTTTGGTGAAGATGTTGCGAGAAAACTCTGATTTCAGAAATCCACCCATCATGGTGGCCAAACCTTCACTGGCTTTCAAGGCCACATTACCCACAAAACCATCGCACACCACAATATCGACGGTTCCTTTGAAAATATCATTGCCTTCGACATTGCCATAAAAATTCAAATCGCCGGAGTTACCAGCAGATCGCAGCAGTTCGCCGGCTTTTTTGATGATTTCGTTGCCTTTAATGGCTTCTTCGCCAATGTTCAAGAGACCAACCGTGGGGCTTTCATTGTCTTGCAAGACAGAAACCAAGGCCGATCCCATGACCGCAAACTGCAAAAGATGCTCTGGCGAGCAATCGACATTGGCACCCAAATCCAACATGGTGGTGCCACCACCCTTGAAGTTGGGCATTTGTCCCGCAATGGCCGGCCGGTCAATGCCGTCCATGGTTTTAAGGACATACCGCGCGATGGCCATCAATGCGCCCGTATTTCCAGCAGACACGGCAGCATCGGCCTCACCCGCCTTCACCAATTCAATGGCGACACGCATGGATGAGTCTTTTTTCCTGCGCAGGGCCACCTCCACAGAGTCGTCCATCCCAACCACCTCAGCGGCTTGAACAATGACAGCGCGTTCGTGCTGGAACGAAGCCAGTGCGTCGGCTCGACCAACCAACTGTAGGCGCGCTTTAGGGTGCGTTTCTAGAAAATGACGACAAGCGGGCAACGTAACGTGAGGCCCGTGGTCTCCCCCCATGCAATCTACAGCAAGGGTGAAAAATTCTTTGGATGACATGTTGTCAATAGACACAAATACAAAGGCCCGAGGCTACCTTGAATGTAGCATCGGGCCTGTATTTCAAGCGTCAATTAAGCTTCTGATTTGTTCTTCAGAACTTGGCGGCCACGGTAAAAACCGTTGGGGCTGATGTGGTGACGCAAATGAGTTTCACCCGTCGTTGGCTCGACGGCAATACCGGGCACGTTGAGCGCATTGTGCGAACGGTGCATACCACGCTTAGAAGGTGACTTTTTATTTTGTTGAACAGCCATGATGGCTCCTTGGATGCGTTGGAAGCAGCGTTGTTGAAGATCCGGACAAAGGTCCTTTTCTGGCCAAGCGCAAAAAGCGCAACGCGGCTTAGGGTTAAACAGTGAATGAACTAACGCGCCCTCACAGGCACGAAGCCGCTGATTATAGCCCAAAGTTTGAGCCTCATCCAAGGCTTTAATTTGGTTTTTTCTTCAATTGCCCCAACGCAGCAAACGGGTTGGGCCGAGCCTCTAGGGCTTCCTCAAAGGCTTCATCGACAGCTGACATTGGCACCAAAGTGGGGCACCTCTCATGTTTCGGCACGATGGGTGCAGACATGATGAGTTCGTCTTCAATGAGTTCCAAAACGTTCAATTCAGGCGTCAAAACCAGCAAATCTTCCTCGGATGCGTCGTCTTCTGCTTCTGCCGTCGCCTCATCAGAGACAAATCGAAAGGATGCGTCGGCTTTCACAGCCAATGTGACCGGGCCCATGCACCTTTGGCACTGCATGGGCAACTCAACTTCGGCCTTCAGATGCATCCAAATTTGAGCATCGGCACCCGAAACAGGCACCAACTCAGCTTGGATGTCCCATGAAACCTGGGCAGGCTGCCCTGCATCTTGCAAAGCAGGCTCAACAGGGCTCAAAGCCAATTCAGCCAATCTGGCAAACTGAGCCAGACTCAGTTGCCCTTGCAAACTGAGACCCTCTCTGGCAAACGCCTTGACATTGAGGCGATTCAAATCAAATTTTTTATCCATGCCTTCAGTGTAAGAGAATTGGGGCATGTCCAAAGACAAACAACAACCCACCATAGCCTCGTCTGGCCGCCCTCTGATCTTGGGCTCGACCTCCCGTTACCGCAAGGAATTGCTGTCTCGACTGCAAATTCCATTTGAAACTGCGGCGCCAGATGTGGATGAAACCCCACATAACAATGAGTCGCCCAAAGACTTGGCACTCAGACTGGCACTTGCCAAGGCTCGCGCCGTTGCCCTCAAATTTCCAGAGGCCGTCGTGATTGGCTCTGACCAAGTAGCCGACCTTGAAGGCACGCCACTAGGGAAACCTGGCAATCACACCAATGCCACCCTGCAACTGCAGCGCATGCGCGGCAAAACGGTTATTTTTCAAACAGCGTTGTCAGTTGTGTGCATTGCCTCTGGTTATGAGCGAACTGATTTGGCTGAAGTAAAAGTTAAATTTCGCGATTTATCCGACGCTGAAATTGAGTCCTACTTAAGGGCCGAGGAACCTTACGACTGCGCAGGCAGCGCCAAAAGCGAAGGCCTGGGCATTGCACTTTTGGATGCGATTGACAACGACGACCCCACCGCTTTGATCGGACTGCCATTGATCAGAACCTGTCAAATGCTTCGTGAGGCAGGTGTGAAATTGCTATGACACAAAACAAGCCCCCATTTGGCAAACTTTTTTTAGTGCCAGCCCCGCTTGACTTTGGTTGCGACGAAGACATTGATCTGCAACAAGTGATGCCCATGGGAAGCATTTCGGCAGCCGCCAACATCACACACTGGATTTGCGAGAACGCCAAAACCACCCGCGCTTACTTAAAGCGAATCGATGCATGCATACCTTTGAAAGCCAGCATCCAAACACAAAACATCGTCGAGCTGCCACGACAAGTGCACAAGAAAGGTGATCATCTGGGCGGCTTTGATGCCAAGCCCTTATTGACAGCGGCTTTAGCAGGCGAAGACATGGGCTTGGTCAGTGAAGCAGGCATGCCGGCCGTCGCCGATCCTGGCAGTTCAGTGGTGCGCGCAGCACACGAACTTGGTATTCAAGTGATTCCCTTGGTCGGCCCTGTTTCATTGCTGCTGGCATTGGCCAGCAGTGGCTTGAACGGGCAAAATTTTGCGTTTGTAGGGTACCTGCCACAAGAGCCGCAAGATCGCGCCCGAAGAATTAAAGAGTTAGAACAATACGCTTTGAAGTCTGGACAAACTCAACTCTTCATTGAGACACCTTATCGCAACGCAGCGCTTTGGTCTTCATTGGTTCAAACATTGCAACCTGGCACTCGCCTGGCGTTCAGCAGTGGTTTGACATTGACAAACGCAGTCAATCAAAGCTCGACAACACAGCAATGGCGAAAATTACCCTTGGGCAAAATGCCCGACGGTCTGAACAATCAGACACCCGCAGTTTTTGCAATGGGTGTTTAAGTCGCCACGCCTTCAAGGCTCTGACTTGCGACTTTGAACAATTGATCAGCGAATGGCGGTCGCAGATCGCATGGCTTTCCAGGCGCCCTCTCCCATGGCTGCGCCAAAGCGCTTGACCAAACGCTCAGCCACATTGTCATGGCGTGAATAGTCAACCAACTCTTCCGCTTTCACCACATCTCGGGCCACTTGATCGAGGCTGGCCAATTCATCGGCCAAACCCAACTCAACTGCTTGCTGACCCGTCCAAAATAAACCACTGAACATGCCGGGTGCTTCTTTCAAACGATCGCCACGGCCTTTTTTAACCACCGCAATGAACTGAGAATGAATGTCGTTCAGCATGAACTGCGCATGTTTTCGCTGCGCCTCGGTCTGCGGGCTAAAGGGGTCTAAAAATCCCTTGTTTTCACCTGCCGTCATGAGCCGTCTTTCGACACCGAGTTTGTCCATCAAGCCGGTAAAACCAAAGCCATCCATGAGCACACCAATGCTGCCCACAATGCTGGCTTTGTCGACATAAATTTTGTCCGTTGCAGCAGCGATGTAATAGGCCGCCGATGCACATGACTCTTCCACCACGGCGTAAATAGGCTTTTGATGAAGTGCTTTGAGTCGAACGATTTCATCGTTGATGATGCCGGCCTGAACGGGACTGCCACCAGGAGAGTTGATGAGCAAGATCAAAGCTTGCGAGCCGGAGTCTTCCAAGGCGGCGCGCATAGAGGCCACTACATTTTCTGCACTGGCATCTGCGCCATCGGCAATTTCACCTTTGATATTGACCAGAGCGGTATGCGGCTTGGTGATACTTGAAGAAGTTTGGTTGTGTGAAAACACCTGCCACAGCACCACCAACCAAAACAACAACCAACCCAGCCTCAGACCCACCTTCCATCGACGGGAGGCTTGCTGCTCTTTCAAATTGGACTTCACCAAATCTGACAAGATCTGACGCTCCCAATTAGCCTCAGCGCTTTGAACGAAAGGCTGTGCAGATGTACCCAAGGAAGCCGGACGGTCCATGGTCTGGTTGGGTGGAATCGATGATTCAGGATTTTCAGAACTCATGTGAACTCAAAAGGTTTTAAATTGAAATCAGTATGCCAGTGAACCACACCGCCCTGCTCTGACAAGGTGATAGGGATCAAACCGCCATTGCAAGGCCCACCTGCGCAAGCGCCAGAATCAGGACGGTACAAGGCACCATGCGTGGCACAAATGAGAAATTGTCCCGTTGTGTCAAAAAAGCGGTTAGGTTGGAAATCCATTTCCATGGCCACATGGCTGCAACGGTTCAAGTAAGCATGAACCACCCCCTTAAAACGGATGGCAAATGCCCTGCAGGTTTGCCCGCCATAAATGACATCGAAAGGAACTGCCAAGCCCCCGTCGCGCAGGTCATTTGAATGGCACAAAGGGATGACGGCGTTTTCAAGCATTTTCAAGCAACCATTGGCGCAGTTCAGGCACAGAATGCGCAATGAACTTTGGCTTCAAATCGTGGAAAGCAGAAGGCTCGTGAGCGCCATAACTGACCCCGACACTGGCACATCCCGCATTCAATGCCATTTGCAAATCGTGCGTGGTATCGCCAATCATCAATGTGCGCTCAGCTTCCACACCAAACTCTCGCATCAATTCATGAAGCATCAGGGGGCTGGGTTTGCCAGCGGTTTCATCTGCCGTGCGTGAACCATCAAACATGCCCTTTAAATCAACGTCATGGAAGGCTTCGTTCAAACCTTTGCGGCTCTTGCCTGTCGCCACCGTCAACCAATGGTGCCGCAATTTCAACTCGGCCAACATGGGCAACACGCCGTCAAATAGAACAATGTCGTTTTGATGCGCCACGTAATGATGGCGATAGCGCTGACCAAGTTCTGGGTATTTCTCTACGGGCACATCTGGCGCAGCATGCGCCAATGCTTGCATCAAAGCCATGCCGATGACGTAAGACGCCGCCTCCTGGCTAGGCTCTTGACCACCGACATCGACCACAGCACGTTGTATGCAACGCGTGATGATGGCGGTTGAATCAAACAGCGTGCCATCCCAATCGAAAGCGATCAGATCAAACTGACGGGGGCGCAGACTTGGATTTGACATGATTGACATACAGTTGAAGTTCAGGCGGCAGGCTTGATTTCAGCTCGACGTGCTTGCTGGTGGCAGGATGCGTGAACTGCAGACGCCAGGCATGCAAAAACATGCGCTTGAGGCCCTGTTTTTGAAGCGACTTGTTCCATTCGAAATCTCCGTATTTATCGTCGCCGGCAATGGGATGCCCTTGCGAAGCCAAGTGCACCCGGATTTGATGGGTGCGACCTGTCTTGATGGTGACTTCCAGCAAAGTGCAGCCCACCAAGCGCTCTGCCACCTTGACCAAAGTGATGGAACGCATGCCATCGGGATCCTCGTTGGATGTGACCTTCACACGACGCTCGCCATCCGGCAACAGGTATTTGTGCAGCGCGCTGTCGATGACCTTGAGCTTTTCAGGCCAGCTGCCTTGCACCAAAGCCAGGTAAGTTTTACCAGTTTCCCGCTCCCTGAATTGGTCTTGAAGGTGCTTGAGGGCACTTCTTTTCTTGGCCACCAGCAAAATGCCACTGGTTTCACGGTCCAGTCGGTGCACCAATTCGAGCAGTTTCGCCAAGGGTCTGGCCTGCCGAAGCTGCTCAATCACCCCAAAACTGACGCCTGAGCCGCCATGCACGGCGACGCCCGCGGGCTTGTCGATGGCCATCAAAGCGTCGTCTTCTAACAACAGGGGGAATTCTCGACCCGGTGCTGGTCTGGCCGCCTTTTCAGCGACTTTGTCCGAAATTCTGACGGGCGGAAGCCGAACAACATCACCCATCTCAATGCGTGTATCTGCTGAGGCACGCCCTTTGTTCACTCGAACTTCACCACTTCGGATGATTCGATAAACATGCGTTTTGGGCACTCCCTTGAGATGCCGAATCAGGAAATTGTCCAAGCGTTGCCCGGCCGACTCCTCGTCCACCGTGAGCCATTTGACCTCAACGGCCGGATAAGTGACCGCAGAAATGTCCGAATGTGTGGCTTGAGGCCCTATAATGCGATTCACCGGCGTTGTGCTGTAAGTGGTTGATTTGAATGGAAATGAATTCCTGATGACAGGAGTTTAGTTCACTCTCCACCAACAAGCGCCGTAAGT